>CAZDZU010000101.1:0-6720 GCA_964509995.1 uncultured Eubacteriales bacterium
CCCGCGCCTGATCTCGACCCTCCGGCAGAGAGAAAAGCGAGAAGGCATCGTGGTTAAGATGGTTAAGCTCCCGGCCCCGCCCGTCCCGCTGGACCAGTTTTACAACCTGGTGGCCGAGCAGATCACCCCGCACACCCGGGCCATCTTAGTCTGTCATCTCACCCACTACACCGGACAGATGGCTCCCGTCCGACGACTGGCTGAGCTGGCCCGCTCGAAAGGTATCGAACTTATTGTAGACGGAGCTCACGGGTTTATGCATTTTCCGTTCAAACTGGAAGACCTCGGCTGTGATTATTACACCGCCAGTCTGCACAAATGGCTGATGGCTCCGCCCGGGAACGGCCTGGTGCGCATCCCGAAAGACCGCATTCCGAAGCTCTGGCCGCTCACCCCGCCCTGGACTGACAATCCCAACGACATCCGGCGCTTCGAAGACGTGGGCACCCGTTCCCCCGCTAATCGGGTGGCCATCGCCGAAGCCATAACCTTTAACGAAGGCATCGGCATAGAGCGCAAGTCCGCCCGCCTCCGCTATCTAAAAGACCGCTGGGCTAACAGGCTGAAACAGTATCCTCAGGTCAAGTTTTATACCAGCCTGGACCCGGCCGAATCCTGCGGACTGGCCACTTTCAGCATCCAGGGTCTCGACATGGGAAAGCTATCCGAATACCTGCTTGATAAACACGGAATTGTGACTTCCCACATCACCCATCCAGATAAGCTGGTGGACGGATTGAGGATTGTGGTCAATGTTTCTCTGTCAGTAAAAGAAATCGACTACTTCGCCGACGTGGTTGAGGATATAATTAAAAAAGGCAAAATCGCCTGAAAAACAGAAACCTTAAATGGTGTCTGTTCTTATTTTTCGCCGGTTACCCTGGCCAAAAGTTCATATAGCACAGGAACCACAAACATTCTGAGCAGGATGGCGAAGAAGAAGCCGCCGATATAAACCGTGGCCAGAGGGCGATGAAGCTCTGAACCGGTGGCCCTGAGCAGAGCCAGAGGCAGAACGCTGACGATCATGACCATATCCGTAATGAAAATGGGTCGGAATTTAGTTAGGGCTCCTTCTATGATCGCTTTCCGCAACGCAAGTCCGTTTTTCCGGTAATCATTGATCTTGGCCACCAGCACAATGTCATTCTGGGCACAAATACCAAACAGAGCAATCAGACCGATAGTTGATGAAACATTCAACGACTGACCGGCAATCAGCAGACCTATGATTCCTCCTATAAGTGTCGAAGGTATGTTCATTATGATAAGCAATGCCTGCCAGATGGAGCCAAAGGAAGAAAAAAGGACGACGAAGATAATCAGTAGCACCAGGGCCATCAGCCAGGTTAAATGCTTCATGGCATGCTGCTGGCTTTCATACTGGCCACCAAAGGTCACAAAATAGCCCTGGGGCAGAGACACTCTGTCTTCGATGAGTTTCCTGGCTTCATCCACAAATCCGACCACATCCCGTTTGACCACATTGCAAAGAACAATTTTTCTTCTCATCATATTTTCGCGAAAAATAGTCTGCGGCCCCTCGCTACGCTTGATATCAGAAACCAGAGCCAGGGGCACCTTCTCCCCGGAGGGGGTATCCAGAAGCAGATTTTTGAGGGCTTCTTCATCCTGCCGGTATTTCTCTGGCAGCCTGATCAAGACCGAAACTATGCGGTCCTGTTCGTAAACATCCGTCACTTCCAGTCCGTTAAAAGCTGTCTCGACTATCTCTGCTACCTGGCCGATGGTCAGACCGTATCGCGCCAGTTTTTCGCGATCCGGTGTGATGACCAGCTCCGGAATACCACGGGTCTGCTCGACCTGAACATCGGCCGCGCCTCTAATCCCAGCAACGACCGCCTTGATTTCTTCTATTTTTTCGTTCAAGGTCTCGAGATCGGTTCCAAATAACTTGATGGACAGCTGCCCCTCGGTCCCGGTCAGCATTTCGGCCAGCTTGTTAGCAATTGGTTGCTCTATGATGTAAGACATACCTGGAAATTTTCCCATTTCCTGGCGGATGGCCTGACTTAGTTCTTTGAAGCCCCTTCTCCTTTTTCCCTTCGGTAGCAGCTCTATCAAAAAATGGCTGTGATTGACCGGATGAATATGCTCTGAACCTTCGGCCGAGCCGGTGGTCCGGGAAACCGAAACTACCTCCGGGAAGGTCAAAAAAACTTTTTCCAATTTCTGGCCTATCCGCACTGATTCTTCCAGTGAGGTTTCGGGCAGCATAGTGGTGGAGACAATCATGGAACCTTCGTCCAGCGGAGGCACAAATTCTTTGCCCAGGAAAGTGTAACCAGCAATGGCCACCACAATCAGAATAGCGAAAACTGATAATAATAGCTTCTTTCTATCCAGTGCTCTCGCTAGAAACTTTCCGTACAGGACCTGGAGTTTATCCGTAATCTGGCGTTTCTTTTTTTCTCTAAGTCCGGTCAGAAAATAGGTGGCCAGCACTGGTTGGAAACTCAGGTTGAGAATCATTGCTCCGAAAAGTGAAGCGGCCACAGCAAAAGCCGTGGGCCGGAACATCGCTCCCTCCAGACCACTCATGGTCATCATGGGAATAAAAACCAGTATTATGATCAGACTGGCAGAAAAAAGATAATTTCCCACATCCCGGCTGGCCTCCCTGATAATTTCCGCTAACGGGGACTGCCCCCCTTTTTCCTTTAACAACCGCAGAACGTTTTCTACCAGGATGATGGAACCATTGGCCATTTTGCCGATGCCGATAGCCAGACCGCCGATAGACATAACGGTCAGTTTGACCCCGAATAACTGCATGGCCACCAGGGCTATCAATATCGAGAAGGGGATGGTCAGGGAGGCAATCAGAGCACTCCGGATTTCACCCATGAACAGAACCATAATCAGTATCACCAGGACAATGCCTTCTAAAATCGAGAATTCAAGATGCTGGATAGATTTAATGATCAGAAGGGATTGGTCATAAATCGGTTTCAGGCTGATTCCAGCCGGGAGGTCCCGGCTGATCCGGGTTAAAGCTTTTTTTATGTTAGCAATAGTTTTCAGGGTATCGGAGCCATACTGTTTTTCCAGGGTCACATAAACAGCTTCCTGACCATTATGTCCAGCATCTTCCCGTCTGAATTTATGACCCAGCTTTACTTCAGCCACATCACCCACGTAAACCGGGACGTTATTTCTGGAGGCAATTACCGTCCGTCTAATATCCTGCAGAGAGTTGATGCGCCCGAGACCCTTGATCAGTACTTCCTCCGAACCCTGGTTCAGGATGCCGCCAGAGAAATTCCTGTTGCTGAGCTCCACTGCCCGGCGAACATCCTCAACGGTCAACCGGTAGTTGTAGAGCATTTCCGGGTTGATCAGAATCTGAAACTGGCGAACATAACCGCCAAGATTAATGATGTAAGACACCCCGGCCACACCCTGAAGGCGCCGTCTGACCGTCCAGTCGGCGACGGTTCTTAACTCTGTCGGGTCGACATTTTCCCCCGTAACCACAAACTCGAAAACCTCTCCCATCCGGGAACTGACCGGTCCCAGAACCGGCAGAATCGTTCCGGCCGGCAAACGCCCGGAAACCAGGTCCAGCTTGCTGGAGACAATTTGGCGGGCCCGGTAGATATCGGCTCCCCAGTCAAACTCCACCGTCACCAGGGAATTGCCGGTGGTCGATTCGGAACGAATGCGGGTGATGCCGGGCGTTCCAGCCATCAGGCTTTCCAGCGGGAAAGTTATCAACCTTTCGACTTCCTCTGAGGCCATGCCCGGATTTTCGGTAATAATGTTTACCAGCGGCGCATTCAAGTCCGGATAGATATCCTTGGGCAATCGCATATAAGATACAATTCCAAACAGGCAGACCAGCAGCACTAGAAAGATAGTCAGAACCCGGTGTCGCAGAGCAAAATCAATCAATCTGTTGATCATGGTTGCCTCCGCAACAGAAACGACCTCTAATCATGGATAGCTTCTTTCAAGATTTTTTCCAGCAGCTTGGATTTCAGCTGAAAACTTCCTGTGGTAACGACCAGCTCGCCTTCCCTGAGGCCGTTAAGCACTTCATAAAAACCATTCTCTCTGGAGCCGAGGACAACTTTTCTGAGCTCAAACTCATCGCCGCTCGGAGTAAAAACATACTTTTCCCCCTGCTGGTCACAGACCGCTTCTTCGGGGACAGCCAGCACCGGCCGATCCCCGTTCAATTTAATTTTAAGAGTGGCAAACATGCCAGGTTTGAGCAGCAATTCTGTATTATTTACCTCGGTTCTGACGGTAATGGTCCTGGTTTCATCCTTCAGGATATCTCCGATATAGCTGACTTTCCCGCTGAAAGTTTTTTCCGGATAGGCCGGGGCGACGATTTCCACCCTTTGACCAAGTCTAATCCTGGCTATATCTTTTTCAAAAATCTCTGCATCAACCCAGAGCAATCTCGGATCCAGGATGGTCATCATATCTTTGGCCTGGTCTATCATCTCTCCGGGAACTACTTTAATCTCCACCACCTTGCCTCTGATCTGAGAATAAAGAGTAATGACCGGATTAATCTGGTGAGTCTCGGCCATCTTTTTAACTTCTCCTTCTGAAAAACCGAGAAGATGAAGCTTCTTTTCGCAGGCTTCAAGATTGGCTCTGGCTACCTTAAGCTCGGCTTCGGCCGCCAGGAAATCTTTCCGAGCACCGGCGCCGTACTCAAAAAGCCTTTTCTGCCTTTCGTAATTGGCCTGAGCCAGCTCCAGGTCTGCCTGAGCTCTAAAAAACTCAGCCCTGGATTTGCCGACTTCTTCGCTTTGAAGCATTATAAGCGGTGAACCTTCATTCACCCAGTCGCCCACTTTAACGATAATCTGGCTGACCCGCGCTGGAAAGGCATAGCTGACCACTGTCATCCGGTCATTGGGCGAAATTATTCTCCCATTAGCTGTGACCAGGCTCTGAATTTTTTTGAAGGAAACCTTCGCCGTTTCTATCCTTACGGCTTCCATTTCCCTGGCCGTCAATCTCACCCGTTCAGAATCTTTAAGCCGCCATCTTCGACTGGGCAAACTGGCTTCAGGCTCGGGACCGGTCGGGCTGGCTGCAGTTGATCTTAATGATTGATCCCGAAGGTTAGTTAATTCATTCCGTTCATTATCCTTCTCACAGGATAAACTTAAAATCATTATTATTAAAATCAAGGAACCGATTATTAAGCTTTTTCTCTTCATTTTTTACCTCAATGAATTTTTCCCATTGCCCGGGACAGAGCCGCCAGAGATATAGCGTGCTGACACAGATGCTCGGCATAGGTAATTCTGGACTCGATCCAGGTTCTACGGGCTTCTATCAGGTCCAGTCCGCCAATCTGACCTTCCTTAAAGCTGAATAGAAACAATTGATAAACCTGCTCTGCCTGGTCCAGAATTTTTTCTTCGAACAGTTTAATCTGCTGCTGACAGCAGAGAACCTGCCGGTAGGCCTCTTCCACCTCAAGAGAAATCAAATCCTGCCAGTAAACCATTTCTTTCTGCCTGGACCTGATCAGAGCCTCTGCCTCGGCCACCTCCCCCCTTTTGGTTTGCCAGAAGAAAAATGGCACCGAAAAAGACAGGCTAAAATTCCAATATTTTGCTCCTTCGATCTGATGACGGGCAAAACCCAGGTTGAAATCGGGTAGGTAGCTCAGATAAGCCTGTTTTTTCTGGGCCAGGCTCCTGGCGACGGAGTAATCAACCTTTTTAATTTCCGGTCGGGCAGCCAGGGCTGCTTCCCGGGCCTGCTCAAAGGAAACACTCAGAAGCGGCTGCCGAAGCTCACCCTGTATATTGAGTTTCCTGTCTCTATCAAGTCCCAGAAGGACATTTAGCCTGGCCGCCATGATCTCTTGTTCTGTTTCATAACGTTTGACCAGAGTTTCCGCCCTGGCCAGTTCCACCTGTGCTCTCAAGACTTCAGCTCTGGAGACCTCTCCCGCCGAGTGCTTGACCAGAACCATATCGGTAAAGTTTCTATTGAGTTGCAAATTTTCTCGAGCAAACTTCAGCTGTTCTTCCACCAGCAATAGATTGAAAAAAGCTTCTTTAACCTGATAGGCAACAGACAGCTTCAGACTCTCATAGTCCTGATACGTTTCCCTGGCTTCAAGGGAGGCTGTCTTCGTTCTAAGATAGCGACGCCCCGGAAATTCTACGGTTTGATTAACCCAGAAAAATTTTTCCTCTGACCGCCAGGGCGAAAAGAAAGTCGGCTGTAGAGGATAATCAAGCAGTATTTCGGGCTGAGGAAAAGACCGGGCTATGTTAACTCTGGCCCGGACAGCCTGATACTGATCATAATTAGATAGAAGAAGAGGATTATTGGTCAGAGCTATTTCCAGACACTGACTCAGAGTCAGGGCTTCGTCAGGAATCTTATCGTCGACAGCAAAACTTCTATGGCCTGTAGCCTGATCGCTTGCTCTGGCAGCGCTTACCGGAAAAAAATTCAGCATCAGGATAATGGTTAAAAAATAGAAATTGACCTCTCTCAGCGATATGCTGGCAGCTCGACAAAGTGATTTATACAATCCTGCTTTCATTATTCCTCCTCAAAAGACACAAAAAGGTAGGAAATCAGATAGGATGATTGGAGGACAGCCTTTCAGTCTTAAGCCAGAGGTGGCGAGCGGGAAAGGCTGGCAAATTGTGGAAAGCTATTATATTTATTTTCAGATAGGGCGGATAAAGTTTTCAGAATTACAAG
>CAZDZU010000102.1:0-6716 GCA_964509995.1 uncultured Eubacteriales bacterium
ATGCCATCTGGGAAAACATTCAGAGGTTACTCGACCGGCGTATCAAAGCCAGCGGTCATGTCAACGCCTATTTTCCCGTGTTCATACCAGAAAGCTTTTTACGCAAGGAAATGGAACACCTGAAGGGCTTTGCCCCCGAGGTAGCCTGGGTGACTCATGGCGGGGAGGACGAGCTGGAAGAAAGGCTGGCTGTGCGGCCGACCTCCGAGGCCATCATCGGTCATATGTATTCAAAATGGATTCAGTCCTGGCGGGACCTGCCGGTTCTGATCAACCAGTGGGCTAATGTCGTCCGCTGGGAAAAAGTTACCAGGCCCTTTCTGCGGACGACCGAGTTTCTCTGGCAGGAAGGCCACACCGCCCACGAAACTTATGAGGAAGCCCAGGAGGAGACGCTGCGAATTTTGGATATGTATCGCGAATTCGTGGAAACCGAGCTGGCCATCCCGGTCATCCACGGGCGAAAAACCGACCGGGAAAAATTTGCTGGAGCCGAAGCCACCTATGCCATCGAAGCTCTGATGTCCGACGGCAAGGCCCTGCAGATGGGCACATCCCATAACCTCGGCCAGCATTTTGCCCGGGTTTTTGATATCAAGTTTGAAGATCGCAACCAGAAGCTCCAGTATGTCTGGCAGACTTCATGGGGAGTTTCCACCCGGATGATCGGGGCTCTGGTTATGTCCCACGGTGATGATTCCGGACTGGTGTTCCCGCCTCAGGTGGCACCCATCCAGGTGATAATCATACCGATCTCCATAGGCAACTGGAAGGAAAGCGTACTGCCGGCAGCCAGGAAACTCAAAGATTCTCTGCAGCAGGCCGGCCTCAGGGTCCACCTTGACGACCGGAGCGAATATACACCGGGCTGGAAATTTTCGGAATGGGAAATGAGGGGGGTGCCGCTCCGCCTGGAAATAGGGCCGAGGGATGTCAAAAACAACCAGGTGATTGCCGTCCGCCGCGACAATAAGGAAAAAGCCGCTCTGGATGTGACTGGAGTAGAAGGAAAAGTGGGCGAGATGCTGGCGGTTATCCAGAAAGCCCTGTTCCAGAAAGCCCTGGCCTTTCAGCAGGAAAATACCAGGGAAGCCGGGAGTTACGAAGAATTCAAAAAGACGATAGAAGAAAAAAGAGGTTTTATCCGGGCCCTGTGGTGCGGCCGGGAAGACTGCGAAGCCAGGATCAAGGAAGAGACCATGGCCACCATCAGGGTCATCCCTCTGGACCAGGGGAAAAATACTTCCGGCCGCTGTGTCTTTTGCGGGGAAGAAGCCAGAACTCTGGCTTATTTTGCCAGAGCCTACTGAGATCTGAAAATTCTGGATAATGAGGAGCCCTCAGATTCCGAGGAGGGGGCGTGAGCCAGGATTCGACCTATGACCGGGAAAGAAAAGAAATGGTCGAATACCAGATCCGGCGCCGGGGGGTCAGGGATAGAAAAGTCCTCAAAGCCATGCTCAAAGTGCCCCGCCATCTTTTCGTTCCCCCCCAGATGACGGAGCTGGCCTACGGAGATGAACCCCTGCCCATTGGCGAAGGCCAGACAATTTCCCAGCCCTATATTGTGGCCTATATGACTGAAGCCCTGCGGCTCAGCGGCAGGGAAAAGGTGCTCGAAGTCGGCACCGGCTCGGGTTACCAGACGGCCATCCTGGCCGAGATCGTCAAGGAAGTCTATACCGTGGAATTGATTCCCGAGCTTTCCAGCCGGGCCAGGTCTGTCCTGGAGAAACTCGGTTATCAGAACATTAATTTCCGGGTTGGCGATGGCACGCTTGGCTGGCCGGAGTGCTCGCCTTACGATGCTGTTCTGGTTTCAGCCGCCCCGGCCGCTGTGCCTCCGGCTCTGGTCGAGCAGCTCAAGGTGGGCGGGAAGATGATTATCCCGGTGGGCACTGATTTTCAGGAACTGGTTCTGGTCACCAGAAAAGAAAGAGGCTGGGATGAGCAGAGGTTGATCGGAGTGCGGTTTGTGCCGCTTATAACCGTTCATTGAAATAATCTCTATTTCGCGGCAAAATGATGACAGGAGAAAAACGGTGAACCAACCAGCTTTATTGAAACGCTGTCTGATCACAGTGGTTCTGAGTCTGGCTGTTATGACTCAGCTTTACTGTCAGGCTGGCCGCCGGGATAAGTTCATCAAGGTTTTTCTTCCCGGCGGGCGAGAAATCACGGCCGAACTGGCTGTAACCCCGGCCGAGAGAGAAAGAGGCCTGATGTTCCGGGAAAAGCTGGAGGAGGATCAGGGCATGTTATTTGTCTTCGAGGAAGAAGACCTGTATTCTTTCTGGATGAAGAACACCCTGATTCCTCTGGACATAATCTGGATCAATTCCCACCAGCAGATAGTCCATATCGAAAAAAATGTTCCTCCCTGCGTCCAGGATCCCTGCCCGGGCTACATGCCGCGCCAGCCGGCTCTCTATGTGCTGGAGCTTAAAGCCGGACAGGCCGAGGTCAACAATCTGCAGCTCTATCAGAGAATATCTTTCCTGCTTCCGGCCTGGGTCAAAAAGAAATAGGATGGGGGAAATAAGTCCGGCTAATTTCCTGTTTGATAGGTCAGTTGTGGTTTCTTGCCGGCTATCTGCCCGTGGTAGAAAAGCCATTTATTGTAATATTCTTCTTCCTGGAATATTTTGATTGATTTTCTGCTGGAAGAGCTGACCACCCCAACTATCTGCGGGTTTTTTATTTTTTTTAGATTTTCTTCGGGCACCACCAGCAGTCTCTCAGCCGTCCGAGTTTCTCCAGCCCTGACCGTTCCCCGGCCGGTCTCGGCCGATGGTGGAATCAGCAACAGGTTCCAGCTTCCGCTTTCCGACATCGGGTCGCGATACAGTCTTCTCAGACATTTTTCCTTGACCAGGTCTTCCAGGGAAGAAGGGTAGGCGCCGGGTTTTTTTTGCTGATAGAGCCTGATGGCCTCTATGTATTGTGTGCCCCTGAAGATCAGTTCCTCTTCCTTTTCCCGTCTGAGTTGAGTCTCCAGCACCGGAATGGCCACCAGCAACCCCAGGCTCAGGACGAAAATAGCGATGAGCAGAAGGAGGAGGGTATAGCCGGCTGGTTGTGATAGTTCTACTGATAAAAATTTGGAGCCGCAGTCTGAGGTGAGCCCGGCCTGTCTATTTTCCCGGGCCAGCTTTGAAGTTCTTCCGGTTGCCATGCAGCTGTTCATTACCAGGTGTTATAAAGGGTTCCGTCCAGCGCTTTAGCCTCTGACCCGGATTTGATGTCCACCACGCCCAGATTTTCAGCGGGAACATATTCATCAGCCGGCGGCATCTGTCTGATCTCGACCCAGGTTTCGCTCGAACCGGTTATCGGGTCGATGGGGATGGTTTTCAGATAATTCTCTTCAACCAGAGATTGAAGGCTGGGCGGATATTTGTGTTTATCCTGGTAATACTGGTCGATCATTTTGCGCATGACGAACAGATTTTCCTTAAGCACTGCTTCTCTCGCCCTCTTGACCGACATCTGATACTGGGGCACGGCCAGCCCCAGCAGAATACCGATGATACTCAGTACGATCAGGATTTCTATCAGAGTAAATCCCTTTCTTGCTGCTCTCAGACTCATAATCCCCATTTTACCAGTCTCTGTATTTAGTTCCATCCAGAGCCCGGCCCTGGCTCCGCGTATATACGTCATAAACGTTATCTCCGCCCCAGGTGTCCGAATCGGGCTCGTCCTTATATGAACGCAGACCCCAGTCATAAGAATTGGTCATCGGGTCGAGCGGTATCCTTCTCAGAAATCTGACCAGAACCTTTTTGGTGGTTTTCCGTCCGGAATCGTCTGTAATTTCCTGTTCCACTTCAACTCCGTTGACCAGGGTCTCCAGATCCGGGGGATAGCCAAAACTGTCCGGCTTTACCTTGATCTTTTTTTCGTCGGCCAGCTTTTTATATTCGTCTATTGCCTGTCTGATAAGTCTCAAATTTTGCTGTAGTTGAATTTCTTTTTCCCGTTTGACCGAGGTTTCAATGACCGGGATGGCCACGGCCGTCAGCAGGGCCAGGATGAACATGGTAACCACCATTTCCAGGAGGGTAAACCCCCTCTGCCTCCGTTTCCGGATGCCCCTGGATGAGTCTATCATTTTTTTATCTTAAAACCTGTTGCGGTCACCCCTGGGACGAGGATGTCCGGAACCGTGATGCCGGCGGTCATGAAATGGGCTGCGGCGTTCCCCCTCCTCTTGGCGGCGGGGGGTGGTTTCTTCCAGAGCTTTTTTGCTGAGGCGAATGCGGTTGTTCTCTTCGTCTATATCGATCACTTTAACAGTCAGTGTCTGTCCAAGGCTGATTTCATCTTTGATATTCCGGACGCGGTAGGGAGCCACTTCTGAAATATGCAGCAGGCCGACGATATTGGGCAGGATTTCGACAAAAGCGCCATATTCCTCAAGTCTTACCACCTTGCCGGTATAAACCTGACCCAGCTCCACCTCAACTGTGATCTCGCGGATTATCTGTTTGGCTTTTTCGGCCGATTTCATGTTGGAAGCGGCTATGGTTACCTTTCCGTTTTCCTCGATATCAATTTTGGCATTGGTCTGAGCCACGATTTTCTTGATCATCTTGCCAGCCGGACCGATAACGTCGGCCACTTTCTCCGGGTTTATAACCAGGATGATGATTCTCGGGGCATATGGAGAAAGTTCTGCTCTTGGTTCCGGAAGAATAGCCTTCATTTTTTCCAGAACCTGAAGCCTGGCTTCCCGTGATTGCCACAGTGCTTCTCTCAATATCTGAGCGGTCAGGCAGGGGATTTTGAGGTCAAGCTGGATGGCCGTAATGCCCTTTTCCGAGCCGGTCACCTTGAAATCCATGTCGCCGTAGTGGTCTTCGAGGCCGGCGATATCAGTCAGGATGGCATAGCGATCGCCTTCCTTGACCAGACCGGTGGCGATACCGGCTACCACCATCTTCAGCGGCACTCCTGCGTCCATGAGGGCCAGAACTCCTCCGCAGACGGTGGCCATGGAGGATGAGCCGTTCGATTCCAGTATGTCAGACACAATTCTGATGGTGTAGGGGAAGGTTTCCTCGTCGGGGATGGCCGGCAGAATGCCCTTTTCAGCCAGAGCTCCGTGCCCTATTTCGCGTCTGCCCGGGGCTCTCATGAAGGACACTTCGCCCACGCAGAAGGGCGGGAAATTGTAATGCAGCATGAACCTCTTCTCGGCTTCTTCTCCCAGACCGTCCAGACGCTGGACGTCCTCAAAAGTGCCCAGGGTGACTGTGGCCAGGCTCTGGGTCTCACCGCGGGTGAAGAGAGCCGAACCGTGGGTTCTGGGCAGCAACCCGACTTCGATGCTGATCGGACGGAGTTCGTTAAAGGCTCGTCCGTCAGCCCGCCGGCCCTCATTGAGCACCAGTTCCCGGACCAGCTTTTTCTGAAGGTTATAGAAAATTTCCTTGGTCTGGGTTATTTCTTCCGTGTTTTCTTTGGGAATGGCTGCCAGCAAACGATTCAGAATGTCATCGGCCGCCTTTTCGCTGGCCTTTTTCTGCTTGATCTGGATAGCCTGGAGGAGCTCGGCCCGGATTTCTTCTTCGATTTTTTTAACTTTTTCCGGGTCAAGGGGCTTGGCCTGGACCGGAAGTTTCTGGATGCCCTGCCGGTTAAACAGCTCTTTCTGAACCTGGACGATTTTCTTGATTTCTTCCTGGGCCAGCAGCAGCCCTTCCAGCACCTTCTCTTCCTCGACTTCCAGGGCGCCGGCTTCGATCATGCAGATGCCGTCTTCATTTCCAGCTACCACCATGTTCAGCACGGAGTTTTCCAGCTGGCTGGCTCTGGGGTTGATTATGAACTGGCCGTCGACCAGTCCGACCTTGACCGCTCCCAGCGGCGTGGTGAACGGAATTTCCGAGAAATACAGGGCGGCTGAGGCCCCGATGATTCCCAGGGTGTCGGGTTCATTTTCCAGGTCGGCTGAAAGCAGCAGAGCCACCACCTGGGTATCCTGAAAGTAACCTTCGGGAAAAAGCGGTCTGATCGGCCGGTCGATCAACCTGGCCACCAGGATTTCGCGTTCTGATGGCTTGCCCTCGCGTTTGAAAAAACCTCCTGGAATCTTGCCGGCGGCATAGGTGTTTTCCCGGTAATCAACGATCAGCGGCAGAAAATTCTTTTCTCCTGAAACTTCCTTCTTGCAGGTGGCGGTAACCAGCATGATGGTGTCGCCGTAGCGCACCAGAGCCGAGCCGTCAGCCTGTTTGCCCACTTTGCCGAGCTCTATGGATAGAGTTCGACCACCGATTTCAATATTGATAGTATTTGACATGGTTAAAACTCGATTTTACGGCGGATAGCCTATTTTCTAAGGCTTAATTTCTTGATCAGTGCCAGGTACCTCTCGCGGTCATTTTTCTTGAGGTACTCCAGCAACCTTTTCCTCTGTCCGACCAGCTTCATCAGACCGCGCCTCGAATGAAAATCTTTCTTGTGGGTCTGAAAATGGGTGATGAGCTGGTTAATCCTTTCAGTCAGGATGGCGATCTGAACTTCCGGAGAGCCGGAATCAGATGGATGCACCTGATTGTCCTGAATGATCTTAGTCTTCGCTTCTTTCGTTAACACTCTTTTTACTCCTTATTTTTCCCGCCAATGATAGCAGAAAACGCCTCAAATGTAAAATGCTTAAAGTATGGTTTTTCAGGAAATTATAATTCTGGCTGTCTGGGCCCGGTTAA
>CAZDZU010000103.1:0-6707 GCA_964509995.1 uncultured Eubacteriales bacterium
GGTGGGAGAAGAAATCTCAGCCCTGGAGAAGGAATCCCGGGAGCTTGAGGAGAAGCTGAATTCCCTGCTGCTCAGGGTCCCCAATCTGCCCCACGAGTCGGTACCGGTTGGAAACAGCTCGGAAGAAAACGTGGTGGTCAGAACATCGGGCAGTCCACCGGTATTCGCTTTTGAGCCCCAGCCCCACTGGGATATCGGGAAGAACCTGGGCATTCTGGATTTTGAGCGGGCGGCCAAGATAACTGGCTCCCGGTTCGCTCTTTATTTCGGGGCCGGAGCCAGGCTGGAGAGGGCTCTCATCAACTTCATGCTTGACCTCCACACCAGGGAGAAGGGGTTCCGGGAGGTCATTCCACCCTTCATCGCCAATGCTGCCAGTCTGACCGGAACCGGAAACCTGCCCAAGTTTGCCGAAGACCTGTTCAAGCTTGAGGGATACGACTGGTATCTCATTCCCACGGCCGAGGTGCCGCTGACCAACATCTACCGCAATGAAATTCTTGAAGCTGAAAGCCTGCCCCAGCGTTTGGTGGCCTATACTCCCTGTTTCCGCAGTGAAGCCGGCTCCTATGGCAAGGATATCCGCGGGCTTATCCGGCAACACCAGTTTAACAAGGTGGAGATGATGATTTTCTCCTTGCCCGAGAAATCGCTGGAAGAGCTGGAATACATGACTTCCTGCGCCGAGGAAGTCCTGAAGCGACTGGGTCTGGCTTACCGGGTGGTAGCCCTGTGCAGTGGGGATATGGGGTTTGCCAGCGGCAAGACCTATGACCTGGAAGTCTGGATGCCTTCTAAAAATGCCTATATGGAAATATCTTCCTGCTCGGATTGTTTTGATTTTCAGGCGCGGCGGGCACAGATTAAGTTCAGGCGAGGGCCGAAAGCCAAACCCGAGCTGGTTCACACGCTTAATGGTTCCGGGCTGGCCATCGGTCGGACGGTCAGTGCCATCCTGGAGAATTACCAGCAGGCTGACGGCTCGGTGGCAATTCCAGAAGCTCTGAGGCCTTATATGAACGGGCTGGAAGCAATCAGACCCTGAATCGGGAAGGATTGTCTGAACGGACAACGGAAGGCCGGGCGGTGAGGGTGGTCTGCAGGTAAGACCGGTAAGAACCACGGGTGACTCCAAATAAAAAGAATAGCCGGGGAAGTGGGGCGTCTTTTGGGGACATATAGGGGGGAGTCAATTTGGCTCTGAATCTTAAAAAGTTAGCTCTCTTCAAAGAGAGCTGTATTCTGCCTTTTATGTCCTTAAATTAATCCTGCCTTGGCTGTTTTTGATGTTTTCTTGGCGGCTGATGATATATGAATGAATCTTCATATATCAGGCGGGCCGCGGCTGAATAAAATTAATTCGGCCAAGATTACCGCGGTAAGAGTGACTTCGGTCCCTTGTCAGAATCTTCTGGCCGGGTTAAAATATCTCGTCTCCGGAGGGATGGCCGAGTGGTTGAAGGCGGCGGTCTTGAAAACCGCTTTCCGGTATCCCGGAACGGGGGTTCGAATCCCTCTCCCTCCGCCATCTTCTAATTATCAGCTTCAGCCATTAGCTCAACGAAGGTAATTTTCCCCATATCTTAGCGGAGAGCTGGACATCATCTGGAAATCAGCTTTCAGACCCCACCGGAGCGCGACAACCGAAAGATTGGGAATCGAACGGACACGGTAATGTGGATAAATTAAATCAAAAATTTCTGGTTTGGATTTATTAAATCCCGGAGAGATTAAGGCAGAAATAATCGAGCTTGGAACTTCGGTGTTGGAATCAGCTTTTTCCATGAAACCGCCAACAGATAATTTTTTCAGGAAGGACGTGAAAAACGGGGACCATAATAGCTGGTACCTGAGGCCAGAATTCTGGGCCAGCAAAATCGCCGTCGGGCCGCCGGGTTAGATTAATCCTCAGTTGTGTTTGGACGGGGTTTGACTTTAATCAGAAATAAAACTTAAAATAGGCACGCTCTTTTGCTCTAAACTTAATCGCCTGGAGGAGGTGTCATGAAATCCCCCAATCTCAGCCGACGGGAATTCCTTCGAGCCGCCGGAGCGGCAGGAGCCGTAGCCTTCAGCTGGAATCTGGCCAACCTGGAAAGGGTGGAAGCGGCCACACAGGCCGTGGCCGGCAAATCCCCCGAAGAAGTGGCCAGGGATGAATTTTACTGGCGGGAAGTCCAGCTTGGTTTTAAGCTTGACCGCTCTCTTATCAACCTCAACAACGGTTTTACCTGTCCCTGTCCCCGGGTGGTGCTGGAATCAGCTTTCCGTTACACGGAGATGATCAACATGCTGCCGGTTCATTACCAGGGCATGGTGGCCGGGAATATAGAGACCATCCGCCGCCGGATGGCTAAAGAATTTGGCTGCGACCCGGAGGAGCTGGCTCTGACCAGAGGCGCCAGCGAAGCCCTGCAGATTGCCCAGAACGGGATAGACCTTCAGCCGGGCGACGAGGTTATAACCACCGAACAGGACTATCCCCGGATGCTGACCACCTGGGACCAGAGGATGCGGCGCCAGGGGATCAAGGTCACCAGGCTGCAGTTTCCGGTGCCGGCGACCCAGGATTACCTTTATAAGATGTTTGAGCAGGCCATCACCCCGAAAACCAAGGTCCTTCATTTCTGCCACATCACCAACCTCACCGGACAACTCTTCCCGGTGCAGAGAATCAGCCGGATGGCCCGGGCAAAGGGCATTGTGACCATCGTTGACGGCGCCCATGCTCTCGGTCATTTTCCTTTTAAGCTCCGTGATCTTGAGTGTGATGCTTACGGCGTCAGCCTGCACAAATGGTTGCTGGCTCCCATAGGCAATGGCTGTCTCTATGTCCGGCGGGAGATGATTCCAAAGTTCTGGCCCCTGCAGGCGGCGCCCGAGCAGCAGGATAACGACATCCACAAGTTTGAGGCCATCGGCACCCATCCCTGGGGAATCCGCGCTGCCCTTGGCGAAGCCCTGGCCTATCATCAGGCCATCGGGGCTGAACGCAAAGCCGCCCGGATGCGTTATCTGACCCTGCGCTATGTCAACGCCCTGAAGAAGTACCCGCGCTTCAAGATGCTGACCGACATGTCAGAGCCGGCCCAGGCCTGGGGAGTGGCTGCCTGCCATATCGAAGGAATTGATGTCCGGGCCCTGTCCAATTTTCTTAGAAGGAAATACAGGATCATCACCGTACCCCTGGTCGGGGGCGCGCCGCCCAATCAGGTTTTCGACTATCAGGCCCTGCGCATTTCACCCAATATCTATACCACTCTGGAAGAGATTGATACCTTCATAGAAGCTATGGAAGATGCCATCAAGAACGGGGTGGAAGAGGATGTGTTCGGGCCGGTGGCCAGCGGCTCCAGAGCCGGAGAGGTCCTCGTCTAAAAGGTCGGAATATATGAATGAATATTCATATATCAAAGGTTAATAAGAGGAGGCGACAGGAATGAGAAAGAATATCTCGGCGACTCCTTTGATGATAGTAGCGTTCTTACTGCTGGTCTTCTTCCTGGCTGCGACTGCTGAAACTCAGACCGGTCAGTCTTCAGGCCAGGCTGCGCTGTTCAAGATTCCTTTTGAATTCCGGGCGGCCGGCAAAAAGATTCCAGCCGGAGAATACTGGTTCGGTTTCAACCAGGCCGGAAAACTGATCCTGCGGCAGACGGCCAGCGGCAAGGAGCTGGAACTCCAGGTGCTGGAAAAAATAGCCCCGCCCGAACAACCGGCGGCCGAGCCGCGCCTGGTCTTCGATGAAGTTGGCGATTTCGCTCCTTCCTATACTGAATATTTTACGGTTTATGTCCTGTCTGAAATCTGGCTATCAGGCCAGGATGGTTTTCTCATCCATGTGACCAGAAGCCAGCACAAAGAAAAGACGGTCGCCGGCACAGCAGCAAAATAGCGAGAGCCGATTTTTCAGAACCGGGAAGAAAAAAAGAGGGCTTTTAACTATCCCGGCAACAGGCAGACAGGAATAGTAAAAAAAAGATCGGGTTGCTTAATGTCTCCTATCCAATTTTTATTAAATGACAGCTTCCGGCAGCCGTTTGAATAGCTTCTGGCCGGTATCCAGGGGTTTTTTTCAGGCTTAAAACGTGTTAAAATAAGCCTGCCTTTTGGCGCGGAGAGGTGCTGGAGTGGTCGATCAGGATCGCCTGCTAAGCGATTGTACCAGCTAAAACTGGTACCGCGGGTTCGAATCCCGCCCTCTCCGCCATTGTTCTTAATCTTTATCGCCGCACACCCCGAAAGAGCTTAAACCCGGAATGTTTTTCTGAACTGACTGAACAAATTAACGACTTCAGCCAGCTCTCTCTCATCTCAGCCAGACGAAAAGACAGTTGCCAGTATCCCGGACTCTGCTTTTCTGGTAGCAAGTTATGTCGAGTAAAAAGAGCCACCCGCTTCCCCTGGAAAATACAGAGGATTTCTCACGGCTGATAACTACTTTTTATAAATATTTGATAAATATTTGGCCAGTCTCTAACCTGGCGTCTGGCGCCCTCAGACCCGGTTCTCAACAACTCCGGGTCTGAAGGGCGTTTGAATTCCTGTCTTCGTCAAGGTCACTCTATGAAGCCGCGTTTTTTCAGCAGAGGCTCTTTCCTGGGTTCCCGGCCGCGGAACTTAATATACTGGTTAAGAAAGTCGGCCGTCCCGTATTTTTCCAGGACTTCCTGTCTGAATTTAAGGGCGGTTTTCTGGTCAAACAGTCCCCGTTCCTTGAAGGCTTCAAAGGCGTCGCTGTCCAGCACCTCGGCCCAGATGTAAACGTAATATCCGGCTGAGTAGCCGCCGGAGAAAATATGCTGGAAGTAGGTGCTGCGGTATCTGGGGGCAATGGCTTCGATCAGACCCAGCTGGTTGAGGACCTTGCGCTCAAAATCATTGACTTCGTAGTCTTCATTAAAGATGGTTTTGTGCCAGTAGATATCCAGAAGTGAGGCCGCCAGGTATTCGGTTGAGGCAAAGCCCTGGTTGAAGAGAGCGCTATTTTTTATCTTGTTGATGAGAGAGTCCGGGATTACTTCTCCGGTAGCATAGTGCCGGGCGTACATTTTCAGGAATTCCGGCTCGGTCACCCAGTTTTCCATTATCTGTGAGGGCAGTTCGACTCCATCTCTGGGAACGAAACGGTTATTGTAGCGGCCGTTGGCCAGAAGGGTGGCCAGCGAATGTCCGAATTCGTGGAAGGCCGTCTGGACTTCATCCAGGGACAGGAGGGCCGGAAGCTTTTCGGTCGGACGGGTGAAGTTGCAGGTGATGGTTGACAGCGGGGCTATCCGTTTGCCATTCTCGTAGCTCTGGCGACGCAGAGCTCCGGACCAGGCTCCGCTTCTTTTGGAAGCCCTGGGGAAAAAGTCCAGATACAGCAGCCCGACGTGCTGGCCGTTCTTCTCCCTGACTTCATAAACTTCAACTTCCGGGTGGTAAACTGAAACGTTGTTCAGTTTTTCGAATTTTAGCCCGTACAGCAACCCGGCCAGGGTGAACATCCCGTTTCTGACATTATCTATGGAGAAATAGGGCCGAACTTCTTCGTCCTTGAGGTCATACTTTTTCTGGCGCAGTTTTTCGGCATAATACCACCAGTCCCAGGGAGCGATCTTGAAGTCGGCACCTTCTTCGTCAGCAATCTGCTGCATTTCGGCCAGCTCGCTTTTAGCCCGCTTCAGGGCGTACTGCCAGAGCTCGAGCAGGAATTCTTCCACCTTTTCCGGAGTCCGGGCCATGTTTACTTCTATGGCGTAATGGGCAAAGGTCGGGTAGCCCAGCAACCTGGCCCGTTCGCTGCGCAGGGCGATAATTTTCTTTATGATTTCTTTGTTGTCGTACTCGTTGTAGCGGTCCCCCCGGCTGAGATAGGCTTGATACAGACGACGTCTCAGTTCACGGTTTTTAGCATACTGAAGGAAGGGAGTCATGCTGGGCACCTGGGTGGTGAAAACCCATTTGCCTTCCAGACCCATTTTCCTG
Source organism: uncultured Eubacteriales bacterium (assembly GCA_964509995.1). Classification (GTDB taxonomy): domain Bacteria; phylum Acidobacteriota; class Aminicenantia; order Aminicenantales; family Saccharicenantaceae; genus Saccharicenans. The sequence continues at coordinate 5,971 of CAZDZU010000103.1, forward strand.
GCCGTCTCGGCTGCGCTGTCGATGACATTCTGGGGCAGTCCGGCCAGATGCTTAGGATTTTCTATCACCAGGCGAGAGCTGTTGGTTTCCTGCAGCACGTTATTCCCGAATTTCAGCGACAGCATCGATAACTGATTGTTAATCTGGCGCAGTCGCTCTTTATTTTCCGGACTCAGCAGGGCTCCGGCCCGGACAAAATCCTGATAGATTTTTTCCAGCATGAATTTCTCTTCCGGACCGAGTTTGAGTCTGGCCCGCCGGTCATAAACGGCCTTGACGCGGGCAAATAATTTTTCATTGAGGTAAATGCTGGAACGGTGCTGGCTGGTCAGGGGAGTTGACTGCTCGGCGATTTTCTGGAGCTCGGGTGAGGTGTTGGCGCCCTGGAGGGCTCCAAAAACGGCCTGCACTCTTTCCAGGAATTTTCCGCTGCGGTCAAGAGCCAGAATGGTGTTCTCGAAGGTCGGCGGCTGCGGGTTGTTGACGATAGCTTCAATTTCGGCCTGGTGCAGCTCGATGCCTTTCTTTATGGCCGGCAGAAAGTGCTCATTCCTGATCAGGTCAAAGGGTGGTGTCTCGAACGGCGTGTTGAAGGCTGTAAAGAAGGGATTATTCTCTTCTCCGGCTGAAAGGGGGCCAGGGATAAAGAGAGCCAGCAGGGCCAGCAGAACCAGTGCCGGCACCTTCCTTAATAATTTTGCGGACTCAAAATTTTCTGACATGACACACTCCTCGGT
>CAZDZU010000104.1:0-6673 GCA_964509995.1 uncultured Eubacteriales bacterium
GTCGACTTCATGTCCAACCCTCATTCGGCCATAGTCGATGCTCTGTCGACCAAGGTTATTGAGAAGAATCTGGTCAAGGTCATGGCCTGGTATGATAACGAATGGGGTTATTCCTGCCGGCTGGTGGACCTGGTAAAGCACATAATGAAGAAATAAACTCCGGGAGGGGCAAAAATGAAATTCCTGGAAGAAATCGACGTCAAGGGCAAAACTGTCTTTTTGCGGGTGGACTTTAACGTTCCCCTGGATGAAAACCTGAACATCCGGGATGACACCAGAATTAAAGCCTCTCTGCCGACCATAAATTACCTTCTGCAGAAAGGGGCCAAACTGGTGGTCGCCTCCCACCTGGGAAGGCCCAAGGGCCAGTTCAACCCCAGAATGAGTTTGAAACCGGTTGCCGCCCGCCTGGGAGAGCTCCTCTCCGGAACCAGAATCATCACGGCCCCGGATGTTATCGGTCCCGAGGTGGACAGGCTGAAATCGGGGTTGAAAGACGGAGAGCTGCTGCTTCTGGAAAATGTCCGCTTTTATAAGCAGGAAACAGATAACGACCCTGAATTTTCACAAAAGCTGGCCGAGGGCTGCCAGCTATTTGTTAATGATGCTTTCGGTTCCTGTCACCGGGCCCACGCCTCGGTCGTAGGTATCGCTTCCTTCATTTCCGAAAAAGCAGCTGGATACCTGCTGAAAAAGGAAGTCGATTATCTCCGAAAGATTACCGACCGACCGGAAAAGCCCTTTGTGGCTATTCTGGGCGGAGCCAAAATCGAGGACAAGATCCCGGTCCTGGAAAGCCTGATAAATAAAGCCGACGCCCTGCTGATAGGCGGAGCCATGGCCTACACTTTTCTCAGGGCCCGCGGCCTGCAGGTTGGGAAGTCACTGGTGGAAGAGGATAAACTCGATATTGCCGGCCAGATAATGAAAAAGGCTGAAGAAAACCGGGTCAAGCTGCTTCTGCCTCTCGACCATGTTCTGGCTCCTTCCATCGATAGCCGGGAGGCAGCCGCCGTGGCTGAAGGTTATCCTCTGCCTGAAAACCTGATGGGAGTCGATATAGGGCCGAAGACCGTGGCTGAGTACAGGAACCTGATTAAATCCGCCCGGACGATTTTCTGGAATGGTCCTCTGGGTGTTTTTGAAGTAGAAGCTTTTGCCAGAGGGACTGTGGAAATAGCCAGGGCCGTGGCCGAATCGGGATCCCTGTCCGTAGTCGGCGGTGGAGATTCCATAGCCGCCATCCAGAAAGCCGGGGTAACCGCAAAAATCAGCCATATCTCAACCGGGGGAGGGGCCTCGCTGGAATTCGTGGCATATGGCACGCTTCCCGGGATAAAGAGTCTGGAAGAATAACTGGACTGACCCTGAAGTAGCCGTGTCAGCCGTAATGCCAGCGGTGATTGCTTTATGGATCAAAAAGAAATCGGGTTCGGGTCATATCCTGACCGGCTCCGGGCCCAGTTGCCATAAGGGGAAAAAACATGCAACTACCTAAGAAACCGGTCATCGCCGGAAACTGGAAAATGCACAAAACAATAGCCGAGGCCAGGGAGCTGGCCCAGGCCGTGGTCAGAGGTTTTGCCGAGGTCAAAGCAGCTACTTTGATCCTGATTCCTCCTTTTACCGCCATCCAGGAAGTAAGAAGAGCAATATCTGCAGCGGAAATCGCTCTGGGCGCCCAGGACGTCTTCTGGGAAGATCAGGGCGCTTTTACTGGCGAGATATCTCCCCTCCAGCTCAGGGAAGCGGGCTGCCGGTTTGTGGTCATCGGGCACTCGGAAAGAAGGCAATATTTCGGTGAAACTGATGAAATCGTAAGAAAAAAGACTCTGGCTGCCCTGAATCAAGACCTTATTCCCATCGTCTGCATCGGAGAAACCCTGGAAGAAAGAGAAAATGGCCGGACCCTGGACAGAATCCGGACCCAGCTTGAAAACAGCGTTTTTTCACTGGATGAATCAAGCTTTGGACGGGTAGTCCTGGCCTATGAACCCATCTGGGCAATTGGCACCGGCCGTAATGCTACCCCGGAACAGGCCCAGGAGGTGCAGGCCTTCATCAGGAATCTGATAGCTACAAGGTATGGAAAAACGGCGGCTGATTATGCTATAATCCTTTACGGCGGTTCAGTGAAACCGAACAATGCCTTCTCCCTGGCCAGGGAAAAGGACATTGATGGATTTTTAGTGGGCGGAGCTTCTCTCGAAGCTGAGTCATTCCTGGCTATAGCCAGAGAGGCTCTCCGCGCAGTGAGGGATTAAAGTGACAGCTTTACTGGTTACGGTTCATGTAATTATCTGCATTGTGCTGATCCTGGCGGTTCTTCTGCAATCTGGCAAAGCAGCTGACCTGGCCGGAGCTTTCGGCGGTGCCGGCAGTCAGACAGCCTTCGGGCCCAGGGGGGCTCAGAATTTGCTCGGCAAGATAACTACCGTTTGCGCCATCCTGTTCATGGTGACCTCGCTGGGACTCTGGTTGATATCCGGGAAAACCTCCTCGATGGTCAAAAACGTTCCAGCCAGGGAAACGCCGGCCGCCACCCAGACCCAGCCTGTTACTCAAGAACAAAAATCTCAGACTCCTCCCGCCAGCGCTGAGAAAAGCGAGCAGAAAACCGAGGAAACTGGGAAGAAATAGAGAAAAGCAGGAATGCCGAAGTGGTGGAATTGGCAGACACGCTAGCTTGAGGGGCTAGTTCCCGCAAAAATGGGAGTAGGGGTTCGAGTCCCCTCTTCGGCATTCTTCTTACTGGTAAATACATTTGACCAAAAATTCCAGACGCACGGAGGGAAGACAATGAAACCGGCTATCAGCCGTTTTTTTTATTTTTTATTGGCTGCCGCCCTGGTCGTCACTCAGTTCAATCATAAGGCTGAAGCTGGGGGCCAGACCAGTTCGGATTATTATTCTTCAGTCGCCGTCAGGGTCCTGCATAAAAATAACTTTGTCCGCAACCTCGGCCCACAGGATTTTGAAGTCCTCGAGGATGGCCAGACCTGTAAAATACAATCGATTTACCTGGTGGAAAATAATAAATTGACCAAAATCCTTGAAGAACAATCCCGGGAGGTCAGCCTGCATAATAATTATTTTATCATCGTCCAGGCCAGCGACTACGACAAGAGGTTGGGCGATGCCGTCAGCCTCCTGGTAAATAATTATTTTCAGTCGGGAGACACCCTGACTCTGATCACACCGCTTAAGATTTACCGCTTTAACCCTGAAACTCTGAGAAACAAGCCGAAATCCCAGGTCAGCCAGGAAATTCAGGGGATCATGAGAGCCGACATCATTCAGGGCAGCCGCGAGTACAACACCGTCCTGCGGGACTTGAAAAAGATTACCCGAACCCTGGCCACCTTCGGCGGTGAGTCGATAGGGGCTGACCCGGATGTGGAAAACGAATCGGATTCAACCTCTTCCAGTTTTGGCATTGAGTATATTCTCTCCCGCTATCAGGATACACTCATCAAGCTGGACGGACTCAGGCTGGTCGACCAGAACAAATTTCTATCCTTTGCCCAGTCGCTGAAAAAAACTTCGGGGCAGAAAACGGTTATTTTTTTCTATCAACGGGAATTTCGACCGGAACTGAGCTCAAAAGTCTTAAACCTGATGATGTCCAGCTATCAGGATTATCCAAACATTATCAACTCCTTGATGGAACTCTTCCAGTTTTACCGTCGGGAAATTAGCCTGGACAAAGAAGCTCTCAGCCAAGCCCTGGCCGATTCAGGTGCGGTTTTCAATTTCGTTTACCTGGACAAGAAACCGGCCCGCATCAGCGGAGTGGTGATGAACGAGCAATCAGAAGACGTTTTTGAAGCTCTAAGTGAAGCCGCCAGAGCCACCGGAGGAATTGCAGACAACACCTACAATCCGGTGGAAGGACTCCGAAAATCGGCCGAAAACATATCCGGGTACTATCTAATTTATTACCGCTCAGAAATACAACCGGAAAAATCCGGTTTCAGACAGGTTAGGGTCATAATAAAGAAAGGGCCAGACTATCAGGTGCGACACCGGCGCGGATATTTTACCCCGGCTCTTGCCGAATAAAAGAACCTCAGGTCAGTCTGGCCACCCAGAGGGAAAAATCCATCTCGTTCATGGCCCCGGAAACCCGGCCCCGTTCGGCATTCTTGTGAAAAACTATAAAAGTAGGGACAGCCGTTATTCCCAGCTGAGCGGCCAGGTCCTGGTGCTTTTCCACCTCTACCTTGATGACCATAAGCTCACCGGCCCGACGCCGGGCCAGCCTCTCCAGAATCGGGGTCATCAGCAAACAGGGTCCGCAGGAATCAGAATAAAAGTCTACCAGCACTGGCAGGCTGGAGCGGCTGATCAGATTTATAGCCTGAACAGAATTGACAGTCACCACATCCCCCGGTCTGGTTAACGGATGGCGACAGCGGCCACAGACCACAGTCCTGGACCCGGCTTCCTCCGGATAATAATTGGTCTGACCACACTGAAAGCAACTGACCTTGATTTTTCTGAGGCTCATTTTCCCTGAAACATTTTTATAAGTTATTAGCAAAAAAATACAAAATTGAAAAGCCCGAACAGCCTGAAACATGGGACTTAAGATGTGGATAGCCAATAGAGTAGATTTTCCCGGTGGCTTCGCCCCGACCTGAAAATGGTCCCTGAAGAATTAACCGGGAGATTATTCTCTGACCTTGGCCCAATGTCCGGCGTATTAAAAAGCTCAGGGTTATCTGCCCTGTATCGATCGAACTTGAATATCTGTCCACCTTTTATTGGAGCCGTGTTTATTAAATTAATTCACAGATAATCGAGTTGCTGATCAGAAATTTATCGGGCGGAATCATGACCCGGCCATTTTCTGTCCTTAAAAGGCCCAGGGCTTCCAGTTCTCTGACCTTCATTTCAAAGACGGGAAAATCGAGACCGGGAAAGCGGAGTCTGAGTTCATCAAGGGGAATCCCCTCTTTCAAACGCAGCCAGGCAGCCAGATATTCCCGTTCCTCCTCTTCCGGACTCAGTTCGATGAATTCTGAAAATGTTCCCCTCCCGGAGGTCAGGGCCGCCAGCCAATCATTCAGACCGGTCGGATTGGTCCAGCGAAAATTCCCGAGGTGAGAGGAAGCAGAGGGCCCGACGCCCAGAAACGGCTGGTACCTCCAGTATTTCAGGTTATGCCGGCATTGGTAACCGGGCTGCGAAAAATTGGAGATTTCATACTGAAGCCAGCCCGCTTCTTCCAGTTTCAGTCGGAAGGCTTCGTAAGTCCGGACAACAGCCTCTTCGGAGAGCGCGGCCTTATTCCAGACTTTGCCGAAAGGAACATTTTCCAGTTCTTCCAGCAAATAGACAGAGATATGCTTCGGCCCTGTCTCCAGCAGAGCTTTCAGGTTAACTTCCAGGGTCAGGTCGGATTCACCCGGGATTCCGGCCATCAGGTCCAGCCCGGCATTTTCAACCCCGGCTCTTCCTGCTTCTTCCAGCAACCTCATGGCCTGTTCCGGACTATAGTCACGCCCGAGAATCCCGAGAACTGCCGGGTCAAAAGATTGAACCCCGAAACTCAACCTGCTGACTCCGGCCTGCAGCCAGCCTTTGATTCTTTCAGGCTCAGCGGTTGGATTTACTTCCAGGCTAACTTCCTGAATTTCAGTTTCGAAGCTCTGCTGGACTAAAGCCAGCAAGTAAGCCACTTCATCCGGAGCCAGCAGCGACGGAGTCCCCCCGCCAATATAGACCGTATCTATCAGCAGATGTTCATTAAAAGCGCGGGCCAGCCTGCGGATTTCATCTTTTGCCGCCAGCAACCACCGCCGGTGTCCGTCCGGCTCGAAAACAGAGCTGACAAAATGACAGTAAGAACATTTCTGACGACAGAAGGGATAATGAATATACAGGCCGGTCTTTTTCTTTTGCCCGTCCTGTCTTAATTTTTTGATAATAAGATTACAAAAATCTTCCATTGACAGAAAAGCCGTATAGACCCGCAGTGGCAGTCAGCTGTGATAGCCTATGATAGCATAATAAAGGGCCCGGTCAAAAAAGGTAACAATGCGGTTGTACAATTCAAGGGCCTGATAAAGATCGAGGGCGTTGTCCAGAAGTCCTTCCGCCTGAATCTTGGTCCAGAGTTCTTTTCTGATCAGGCAAAGCGACAGGAAAATCTCGGGCAGGGCAAAACCTTCCTGACGTCTTTTCCGGCCCAGCTCCACCCAGTATTTCTTCATCTCGTCCGAATCAAGCTCATAAGAGATCCAGCGGCCGAGCTGGCTGAAGACCAGATAGGCCCGGTCATAAACCTCTTTTTCGGGAAAAGCCTGATAGGTCGGCATGCTCGGATGCTTTTTTATGTCCTGGAGGTAGGCCTGGGTGAGCTCGGAAGCGTTTCTTTCTATGATCTCCACCAGTTTTCTGGACACGGGGGAAAGAAAATATTTTTCGGCCTTAATATGTTCCAATTTCCCCTCCCAATTTGAATCTATGACCGGGTTTAATATTTGTCAACTTAATTTTGAATGATTTGAGAAACCGGACTGGAACTAAATGCGCGCCCGGGGAGATTCGAACTCCCGACCTCAGGATTCGAAGTCCTTCGCTCTATCCAGCTGAGCTACGGGCGCACCCGATTATATTATCCCAGCCGTTCAGGTCAGGCAAGCCATAGCTACCACGGGGCAAAAAT
>CAZDZU010000105.1:0-6569 GCA_964509995.1 uncultured Eubacteriales bacterium
CAACGACCCGGCGCTGGTGATTCTGGATGAACCGATGGGCGGTCTGGACCCGATTGGCCGCAAGGAATTTCGCGACATCATCGTCAACCTGAAGAAGGAAGGCAGGACCGTTTTTCTGAGCTCGCATATCCTGCAGGACATCGAGATGATCTGCGACCGGGTGGCCATCATTCTGGCCGGCGAAATCATCAACCAGGGTTATCTGGGAGATTTAATCTCGGAGAAGGTGCTTTTCACCGAGGTGATAATCGGCGGGGTGCCGGCGGCTGAATTCAACCATCTGGGTGAGAGCGTTTCCACCAGCGGCGACAGGGTGCTGCTCAAGGTTTACGAGGAAGAAAAAATCGACCGGGTCATAAACCTGGTGCAGCAGAAGAAGGGAAAAATCATTTCGCTCCTGCCCAGGACTGAAACCCTTGAAGATATCTTCGTCAACATGGTGAAGAACCAATGAAAATAACCACCATCGCCCTCAACACCTTCAAGGAAGCCAAAAGGGACCGGGTTCTGTATCTGCTGTTCTTTTTCGTGGCCGTCTGCCTGCTGTTCTCGCGCTTCCTGGCGCTGCTGACGGTCGGCGACCGGGTTAAGATCATCAAAGACGTCGGACTGGCTTCCATTTCGCTCTTCGGCATGCTGATGGCCATCCTGATGGGCACCGGTCTGGTTTACAAGGAAATCGACAAGAAAACAATTTTCACCCTGCTGGCCAAGCCGATTCACCGGGCGGAGTTTCTGCTGGGCAAATTTCTGGGCCTGGTGCTGACGATCTTCATCATGACCGTCCTGATGACCGCCGTATTTATGCTGATTCTTTTCCTGCACACTTTCACCGTGGAGTGGAAAATCCTGCTGGCCATACTTTACATCTTTTTTGAGCTGTGTCTGATGACGGCTGTGGCCCTGCTTTTTTCGTCCTTCACTACACCCATTCTGGCTTCGCTCTATTCATTGGCTTTTTATCTGATCGGGCATCTTTCCTGGAGCATGGAAATGCTTATAAAGAAGGTAAAAAGCGGGGCGGGAAGGACAGCGCTGCGGGTGCTATACACTGTGCTGCCGGATCTCGAGAATTTCAATTTCAAGACCGAAGTGGTCCACAACCTGCCGATTCCGATGAAACTTCTGGGGACGAGTTTCATATACGGAGTATTCTACACGGCTTTTCTGCTTCTGCTGGCCATGCTGGTTTTCAGGCGGCGTGATTTCGTCTGAGGAAGAGGAGACTCGAGAAGAAAAGTGCGGCAAGAGATCAAACCTGGCAACTGATGGATAACAAAGGAGAGAAAGCAGCCATGGAGGCAAGGAGCAGCGGGCAGAATCTACTGCGGCGGCAGAGAAATCTGCTGGTCTTCGCTCTCCTGGTTTCGCTGGCCCTTTTTTCCTGGCTGAAGATTCAAACGGATAGGGTATCGCGGACCAGGGTGCCCGGCTCATCGATAATCTACCTGCCCTCGGGAAAATACCTGAAGCATATGACTTTTGGCTATTCCGGCCTGGTGGCCGATATAATCTACCTCTGGGCGATTCAGTACTACGGGACATATGAAATTGCCGACCGCTTTAAGTATCTGGAGCATATCTTCTCGATCGTCGCCGAGCTGGACCCCAAGTATGTTGACCCCTATGAAGTCGGGGCGCTCATAGCCATCTATGACGCCCACGACGCCGAGCTGGCCTTCAAGATTCTGGACATGGGGCTGGAGAAGAATCCCGACATGTGGATATTTCCTTTTCAGGCCGGGCATATCGCCCAGATGAACCTGAAGGATTTTGACCGGGCAAGGGAGTATTACCGTAAGGCCATGGAGATTCCGGGAGCTCCGCCGATAGTTAAGAGGCTTTACGCCAACGCCTCCTTCCGGACGATGAATTACCAGGAAGCCTGGGAGATGTGGAAGGAAGTCTACGAGACCTCTCAGGAAGACTGGGTGAAGGAAATCGCCTACAATCACCTCTACCGGGTGAAATCAACGGTAGATACCGAAGCCCTGGGGGGAGCGGTGAAGATATACAGAGACAGATTCGGACGGTGGCCGGCTGACCTGGGGCAGCTGGTGCGGACGGGGTTGATAAAGGAAGTTCCCAAGGACCTGGACGGAAAGGATTATGTTTATGACCCGAAAACAGGTGAAGTAAAGCCGGCGAGGTTGTGGTGGAAACGCTGAGAATCATTCTGGTGGCGGTGGTGGGGCTGGTCTGGGGCAGCTTTCTCAATGTGGTGATTTACCGGCTGCCGCGCGGGAAGAGCCTGGTAAAGCCGCCGTCGAGCTGCACGAAGTGCGGGCGACGGATCAGGTGGTATGACAATATACCGGTGCTGTCGTATCTGATACTCCGGGGCAGGTGCCGGTTCTGCGGTGAAAAAATTTCGGTGATTTACCCGGTGGTTGAGGCTCTGACGGCAATCTGTTTCGTCGTCGTCTATTTTAGCAACCTGAAGTTTTTCGACCTTCAGTTTTTTGCCGACTGTATATTCGTCAGCAGCCTGATTGCCCTCGGCTTCATTGATTTCTTCCAACAGGTGATTCCGGACCACATCTCGATTCCGGTGCTGGTGCTGGCGCTGGTTTATGCACCGTTCCGGTACGACCTGAATTTGCGGCAGGCTCTGGTCGGGGCGGTGGCCGGCGGCGGGTTCTTGCTCATCGTTTATGTGGTGTATTTGCTGTGGCGAAAAAAGGAAGGCCTGGGAATGGGCGATGTGATGATGATGCTGATGGTTGGAGCTTATCTGGGGTTGAGCCGGACGATTCTGACGCTGCTGCTGTCCTCGGTGGTCGGAGCGATATTCGGCCTGCTTCTTATGAAATTCCGGGGAAAGGACATGAAATTTGCCCTGCCCTTCGGAAGCTTCATCGCCCCGGCCGCCTTTGTGGCTTTAATCTGGGGCAACCAGCTAATCACCTGGTACCTCTCCCTCTTTAAAACGGGGGACACAATACTCATTCCCTAATTTTAAAACGGGGGACACAATACTCATTTACCAATTTTTTTATTCATGGTTTTTACCGTCCAGTAAAAAGAAATTGGTGAATGAATATCATGTCACCCTTTTTTCCGTCCCTTTTATTCGAGTGATATAAAACCCCTTACCCCATCGTCTTTATTATGGCAAGAATAAAATGCCTAGAATTTCCAGAATCGTTGTCCCAGACATACCGCACCATATCATTCAGCGTGGCAACCGAAACCAGAGGGTTTTCTTTTCTGATGAAGATAAAGAGCTCTATCTTAAAATACTTGGTTTTAACTGTGCCAGGCATGAGATTAAAATCTGGTGCTACTGCCTGATGGACAATCATATCCACTTAATTGCTGTTCCTCGGAAAGCCGAGAGTCTGGCCCGAGCCATAGGAGAGACTCATAGAAAATATGCCTTAATGATAAACATTCGCCACGACTGGAAAGGTTTCCTCTTTCAAGGAAGATTCAGCTCATTTCCAATGGATGAATCATATCTATATTGCTGCATAAGATATGTGGAACGCAATCCAGTCAGGGCCGGCCTTGTGAGACTTGCGGAGGAGTACACCTGGTCCAGCGCGGGATCCCATGTTAACGGCCTTAAAAACCCCCTGCTCAGCCCGATACCTCTGGCCAGCCAGATTAAAGACTGGCACTCTTTCCTCAAAGGCGAAGAAAAGGATGAAGATATAGAACAGATTAGAAAAAATCAGTCTACCGGGCGACCACTCGGGAGCCCAGAATTCATCGACCTGTTAGAGAAAATAACCGGAATCCCGATAAGAAAAAGGCGCCCTGGACGTCCAAAGACCAAACAAACGAGGGACACGATACTCATTAACTGAATATTTGCCCACTCATTGGCAAATCATCAATTCAAGAAATCGGTGAAATTAGTGAATGAGTATTGTGTCACCCGTTTTCTGCTAGCCAGGAAGCTCTGACTTTTCTATCACGAAAATTCTCCGGGTCTTTCCTGTCACCCTGAATTCCTGGGACACCGGAAGTCCGGGCACCCAGACTATTTTACTGCCCGCAATAAACACCGGCAGAACGTCCCGCTCAGTCTTCGGGAGCTTTCTTTCTCGCAGCAGGTCCTTTAATTTCTTCTGCCCCTTCATCCCAAACGGTCTGTATTTATCTCCCGGCTTCCGGGTTCTAACTTCCAGGGGAAACTCAAGCCTGTCCGCGTCTAAATAGCAGCGCTTGCTGTCATCATATTCAGGTTTGCCCGCCCCGCCGGCGTCCAGAAACATCCCTCTGAATTCCCAGCGCCCGGCAAGCCTCAGGTTTTCTTTTCCACTCCACCTGACCGAAAATTTCGATACCCCGCTTTTTTTCTCAAGTTTTTTCAGCCAGCCGCCCTCGTTAACGAGAATTCTGTCCGGACCCCAGCTGAACATCTGCCCTTCGCCCAGCTCCAGCACCGCCTGCGTTTGTTCAAAACCCGGCGATTCCAGTCCGATCGCCAGGTGAAGGAATTTCCTCACCAATCGTCTGGCCAGCGCCACCGGCATCTCTCGCAGAGCTTTAAGGTCAAGCTCCAAAATTGGTGAATGAGTATTGTGTCCCCCGTTTTTATGGCGGCCGCAGCAACCGCGGGTCACCACCGGCCACAGGCCCTCCGCTATCTCGGCCAGCGCCTCGTTCTCGTCCTGCGCGATCAGAGCCAGCCGGGCCAAATGCTTTACCACCTCGGGGTCGTATTCCTTCTCCAGCTCCGGCAAAAGCTCCAGCCTTATTTTATTTCGCAATATTGAAGTATCCAGATTGGTTTCATCCACCCGGAATTTAAGACCTTTTTCCCGGAGATACTCCTCAATTTCTTCACGTCTCAGATAGAGCAGCGGTCGCACGACCATCCCGGCCCGCAGCCTGATGGCCTGCAACCCCTCAATCCCCGTCCCCCGGAAGATCCTCATCAGGACGGTTTCTGCCTGGTCAGTCATCGTATGGGCCGTCAATACCAGGTCAGCTCCCCACTTCCCGGCTGTTTTCTCCAAAAATTCGTACCGTTTCAGGCGACCGGCCTCTTCCAGGTTGAGTTTATTCTGCCGTGCAAATTCTCTTACTCTCCCCCGGCCGACGAATATTTTCAGCCGCAGCCTCCGCGCCAGCTGTCTGACGAAACGCTCGTCAGCTGCGGCTTCTACTCTCAGCTGATGGTTGAAATGAGCCAGGGCAATATCCAACCCTGGCCAGTCCCTTTTAAGCTCCAGGAGCAGATGCACCAGGGCTACCGAGTCCTGGCCGCCGGAGACAGCCACCAGCAGGCGGGATTCAGGAGAGAAAAGCCGGTGGGTTTCTACGAACTTCTTAAACTTCTGATAAATCATAATGAAAATGGCGGCGGAGGGATTTGAACCCCCGACACTGCGGATATGAGCCGCATGCTCTGACCAACTGAGCTACGCCGCCGGGTATGTGAATTTTATATGAGCCACCCCTCTTAGTCAATATGAACAGGGGACGCCGTAGAGTGTCCCCATTTTCCCTGAATTCATCAGGGGAGAAAATCGGGGACATCTTAAGGTGTCCCAGATCTCGCCCCCATTCCCAGAAGCTCGGCCGTGTGCCTGACCTCTACCGACTTCTTTGCGGCCAGAAGTCCGCCCTTAATCTGCAGCAGACACCCCGGACAGTCGACCGCTACCACCTTAGCGCCACTCTTCTCTATGGCCTCAAGCTTCTGCCGCAGCATCTCTTCCGAAATCTCCGCCTTCTCCACCGAAAAAACCCCGGCGAACCCGCAGCAGACATCGGCATTCTCCATCTCCACCAGTTCGTAACCGGCTTCCTCCAGCAGCCGCCGCGAAACCACCGCCTCTTTCAGCACGAACTTGTGATGGCAGGAATCATGATAGGTAACTTTTATTTTAGGTTCAGGTATGTCTGCGGCTTCAGCTTCAGTCCTCAATCCCGATTCTGAATCGGGCTCCATCTTCAAACCTGATTCATGCTCCTCCCCAACTCGTCCTCCGTCTTTTATCGCCCGTCCGCTGATTTCCTTATCCGAAGATATTCCATCGGCCCCGGCCGGCTCAACTTCCCACCCCACGCCAGTGACCTCCGGCATCTCTTTCGCCCCTTCAGTCCTCAATCCCTCTTCCGCCACGAAAGACACCAGCGTCCTCACCCTCTCCTTGAAAACGGCCACCTTCTTCTCATCCAGCAGAATGTCCGCCCTCAGACCTGGCCCGATTTCTCTCAGCATGGCCGTGCAGGTCGGACAGAGGGTGATGATCCGGTAATAATCGCCCGCCAGGATTTTCTCCGCCACCCTCCCGAACTCTCTCCTGGCCTCTTCCGCATAACCGGAATTGGCCGCCGGGAAACCGCAGCAGCCGTCAAACGGCACTTTCTTTCAGGCACAGACATGGTATCCAGGGTAAGGGCAGTATCTGGAGGCGGCGTGGTGGTCAGCCAGCTGTCGGGATAGGAGTTGAAGAAGCGAAGGGATTTATCAGGCTGGCACTTGAAAAAGCAGGGCTTCCTCCGGTAAAAGTTTTGTTAAAACTTTTAGATGAAAGGAGGAAGCCCAAAGCCAAATGACGAGATATATATACCCCAGATACCATGAGCTTGGCAAGAGTGCACCCGTG
>CAZDZU010000106.1:0-6522 GCA_964509995.1 uncultured Eubacteriales bacterium
TACCCTGGATACCATGTCTGTGCCTGAAAGAAATAATTTTTTGCCTCGAAGAAAGCTTTAGCTCTAATATAGAAGGTTTTTGCGGCTAACTTAGTAAGAGCATCACACTCCTGCTCCTGGGGCCGGGCAATGGGGCCCCTGTCAGCCCGGGCAAGACTGCCCTCCATATTTTCCAGGTCCTGTAACGAACCGCTCCTCTCTAACCATACTAAAGTTGAGCGGTCTGACAATAAGGACAGGCAGGAACCGATTGTCTGCCAATCTCCTGCTAGTTTCTCCGCTGGAAATTTGGCCGTTGTCTGGCGAACTGCCGGAGCAGCTGTCTCCCCCATGCCCGTCGGCACCCTGTCGCACATCAACTGCAGGATGTGGTTGTAGGCTGTCTCCAGCAGCTTCTGCATGTTCTCATTCTCTCCCACCACCTCCAGCTGGATCGCTCCCTTCTGCCTCAATTCCTCCAGCATCGCTCCCACATCCGCCCGCAGCTTCACCACCTTGATCGTCCCCTCGGCCGCAGCTTTTATCTCATGCTGGGTATAGACTTTGTCCCAGTCCACCTTCAGCTTCGCCTGAAAGGCCGGCGTTATCCCCGAAAATTTCAACACATACTGCACCGAAATATCTGAGGTCGGATTCTTGAAAGACTCCCAGAGAAGCGAAGCCCCCTCTTCTGTCAGGGCTATAGAAACTGCCGCCTTCTGATTGGGCATAACCGGAGCCTTCCCCTCTCCCACTATCCGCCGGTTGAACAGCCCGTCCTTGCCGGCCGTGGCTGAAATAATCTGAAAGTTCGCCTCCTTGAACGGCACCGGACCCGCTATCTTTGCCTGCGGGTCAACCGACTTCAAGGCCGATTCGGCTGAACGCAATTCGGCATCTGTATATCCCCAGGTAACCAGAAAATGAATCACCCCGCCCTTGGTGGCGCTGTCAGTCTTGGTGTATTTGATGAAGCTGAATTCCGGAGTGCCGTCCCGCCTGGTCGCCAGTCGCGGCTGGTCGGGCACATAGTAATATTTATGCGGGTCGGCATGGTCCCGGTAAAATACATATCTCCCCGCCTGCACCACTTCCTCCACCGCCACCTCGGCCAGCATACCGACAGCAGAGATTAAAATAAAAATAATGATGAATAAAAAATGAAAAAATTTAGGCTTCTGTCCCATTTTCCCCTCCCCTTTGCCGTTCCTGCTTAGATTCCGGTCGGACCGACTCTTATATTTTGCCGGTTCGGGCCTTAAATAAATCCTATGGCCCGAACCCAAAATTAAGCCCGTTTTATTCGCCACTTCTATTTTCCCGTTATTAGTTGCATCTTTAATACCGAACGCTCCTCTTTAATTCACCCCTCATCCTTGATCACCAGCTCATAGCTGGACAGGTCGAGAAAGGCGCTGTCGCCCTCCTGCCAGTCGCTTCTTTCAGAGCGACCATCGGCAAAAACCCGGGTTACCCGGTAACGATATTTGCCGCCCTTAGCTTCAGGTACGTTAAATTCCAGGTTGTGCTGGGGCTGGCTGTCAGCTGAAAAGACAGCGCTCTTAACATCCTTCTGGCCCCGGGCGGTGGTGCTCTCCACCTCCACCGTCATCTTAACCATATTCCCGTTAAGCCCGTTTACAAAATCAAAGCAGATGACACTCAGCTTCCGGTAATTAAAAGAAAATTTCTGGGCCAGATTGATAACCTGGAATAGCTGCGGATGCTGTTCCATGGAAACTGGAATCTCCAGGCTCAGGCGGCCGTCCCTTACGCCTGGCTTCAATTTTCCTTCATCGTCCAGCTCGTAGCCGCCGTAGGAAAAGGCACAGTCAACACTAAGACCGGCCGCTTTTTTCTCCTCGTAGATTTTCCAGAGATAGGAAGCCGAGGCCGCGCTCAGAGGAAAGGTAAAACTTTTCCCGGTCCAGAGAATTTTATTCCTGCCCAGGGCCTGTTTTTCGGCTTCAGCCTCCGATTTTTCCTCCCTGTTTTCAAGACCGGTATAGCTCAGACTGATGTCAATTGTTTCCACCGGCACCGGCCGGTATTCAAACTGCAGACCTTTCTCCTTCTTCAGGATTTCGGTCTCATCGTTGAATTCCACCGACAGGGTCAGCACCCCTCCGGTTGTGGTTCTGGGGTCGGCCGCCCCCTGATCTTTCACATAAACATACTTATAGAAAAAGAAATTCGGCTGCCCGAAACTCTGACTCAGACGAAGTTGCGTCGGAACATAATAGAAAAGTTTTGGATTTCTGTGGTCAGGATAGATAATTATTCTGTCAGCAACCGTTTCCGGACGGGTCAGCACTGGATCGGCCAGAAGGCAGGTGGTGCCGGCCAGCCATACGACCAGGAAACCCGCCCCGATTTTCAGTGACAACCTGTTCTCCCTTCAATCATGTCTTTTCAAAATAGGCATAGATGAATGGGTCGGAGGCCTTCTTCCAGCCGGTGGAAACCCTGGTATTATCCTTGAACAGGTAGGTTATGTTGTATTCATACTCCAGATTGTTGGGTTCATGGAAATAGACATAGTTGATATTCAGCGGTTCCCCCTTTCTCAAAACGACCTCTTTCTGCAGCTGGCGGCCAAAATTCTTATGCCGGAATTGAACGGCAATTCTGATGATACCGTTCTTGTTCAGATTTTCCTCTTCGGCCAGCACTTCAATGTACCTGTACTTATGGGGAGGAGTCAGGGTAACAACCGGCTGGCTGGTTTTAATCCAGTCTCCGGCCACTTCCAGACCGCCGACATAGCTCCAGATCGGCTTATACTCATACTCCAGCCAGTTATCAGTTTTATCTCCCTTGCGCCGGTATTTTAGCGACAGCCGGTTGCCGTTCTGGCCGAATTTTGTCCGGTCAAAAATCAGGTCCTCGGTTACAGATTTCATATCCTGGCTTTCATATTCTTTCTTAAAGGTGATGCCGGCGAAGTTCAGATACTGCTGGAAGGTCTGGAGGTCTTCTCCGTCGAGAATGACATTGATCGTTCGTTCCTCAAAAGTCGGGTCGTCCAGGTCGACCACGGCAAAAAATTCAGAATCCTGGCCATACTGTTTATACAGGCCGCCGATGTTGCCGGTAAGAGGAATTTCCCTCTGGTCTCGCTTGCGTCTGGTAAGGTCGACCGTGTATTTGCCGCTGAGCTTGACCTGTTTGCGGAAATAGCCGAAATGAGCCTGGCCGAACAGCTTGCCCAGCCAGTTAGAACCGGTTGAAGCCTGGGCTTTGCCGATATCCTCGGGCTTGACGGGTTTGGCTTCAAACATCATTTTGGTGATGGTGTTATAGGCGGTATCCAGCAGATCGTCCATCTTGGTGTCCTCGCCGATTACCTCCAGTTTGATGGCTCCCTGTTCTCTCAGTTCTGAATAAATTTTTTGAATCTGGGCGCTGACAAAAAAATTGCCCACGCTGGCTTTGAACTCTTTATGGTCATAGACTTTATCCCAGTCAACCGTCAGCAGAGCCTGATAGGCAGGAGTCAGACCCTGGTAGGTCATTACGAACTGCACCGAGATATCCGAGGTCGGTTTTTTGAAGGATTCCATCAGAAGAGTTGACCCTTCTTCAGTCAGAGCGATGGACACCGCCGCTTCCGAACCGGCCAGCAGCGGGGCTTTGCCCGTTCCCACCACCCGGCGGCTGAAAATTCCACCCTCTCCGGCTGAAGCCGAAATTATATGAAACTCCCCGGAAACAAACATCACCGGTCCAATAATCTTGCCGTCTTTGTCAATTCTGGCCAGCTCCTGTTCGGCCTGTTTCAGCTCTTCCTGGGTCAGACCGAAGGTGCAGAGGAAATGCAGGATGCCTCCGGTGATTTCTTTCCCTGTCCTGACATACTGAATGAAACTGAACTTGGGCTTGCCGCCGGGCCAGGTGGCGATTCTCGGGGCCAGCGGCATATAGTGGTAAGCATGTTCGTCGGCATGGTCGCGAAAGAGCAGGGCTTTGGAAACCTGAACTGGCTCCCGGTCGAGCAGGACTTCGGCCCGCAGGCCGGCGGCCGCCAGCACAAATATCAGGGCCAGATAGCCGATTAAAACTCCCGCCTTCTTAAATTTTGAAGCCGGCATGTTGTCCTCCTTAGTCCGAATGAAACCGTCCGTCCGGACTGAATTATTCTTTTAATTGTTGAATAGATTCTTGATCTGGTAGGGTCCAATGGTCAGGTCGAGACTGTCGACCACTTTCTCCCAGCCCGGGGTTTCAGCCATCTGACCATTCTTCAGGACACCTTTGATCTTGTATTCGAAATTGAACTGCTCTCCGCTGCTCAGAGGCAGATAAACCGTCACCTGCTCCTGGAGTTTGTTCTTATTGAAATCAATTCCGCTTACCAGTCCGCTCCGGCCCTGAGCGCTGAGATAGGGCGACCGGATTTCAATCCGGACCTTTTCCACCTCCAGCGGCGACTCATAGGCTGCCGGGTCAAAAACACTGGACAGAACTTCGACCTGCAGTTTTCTCATTCTTTCGATATACGAGACCACCTCAATGTTACTCCAGATTCTGTCGAGACAGGGCTGGCAGTTAAAATCCGGTTCTATCTCCATCCAGAAACTCCGGGCATACTGTTTGAAAAAGGCATCCACTTTGGGACTGGCTGGTTTGCCCACTTCATCCTTGACCAGCACCTCTTCAGCTTCCTGGACTTTGTCCTTATCGATTCTCTTTTCCAGCTCTCCCTTCAGAGCCCCCAGGCCCTTTTCCAGCAGCGAACTCTTCTTCTTGGGAGCCGGGGGGGGCCGTGGGGAAAGACTTGCGGTATTCTGCCAGGAGGAGACCTTTCGGGACAAACTCAACTTCCAGGTCCAGAGCCTGCCCCGGCTGGATGACCGTCTCTCTGACACATTTGAGATTCCGGTAAACGTCTTCGCCATTGGGAAGCCGGAAGCGAAGGTTCACCATATTAACCCTGAGCGGAAAGTCGGACAGGTTTCTGACGCCGTGAAGATACAGAACTGAGTTCTTTTCATCGATGGAAAAGCCGAGCTCTTCCACTCCGGAATACCAGCGGCCGGTAAAATACTTCAGGCCGACCCTGATGGGTATTTCCCTTTCCACCGTTCCGGATTTAATTTTCATCCCGGCCGTCAGGCCTTCCTTCTCCAGAAGCGGCTTCAGCTCGGCCAGAGTATCCGGCGTCATCGCTATGTTGACCGGGAGTTCGGTTTCCAGGGAACCGAAACTCGGGATGCGAATATTTTCGATTTCCCAGTCTTCCCAGCCCTGCATGTCAATTATGGCCGCTTCATCATAGGGCAGCGACCTCAGCACCGCCTGCGCCCCCCTGGCTGCCTTCAGGGCTTCTTCCATCAACCTGACATCGGCCGGGTCGATGTTGGCTTTAAGGGTCATTGTAGTCCTGACCTTCTGCTCGTTGGTCCAGACGGCACTGATCCGGTAACCGCCAGCGGCCCTGTCTCTGACCAGATTGATTTCTCTGGGAAGATAATAATAGGTATTCGGCTTTTCATTATCCTTGAACACCCGGTTAAGGAGAGTCAGGGGCTCCTCAATGTCCAGCGGCCCGATGTCTTCAACCTTATGACGCGATGGAGCCACTCCAGCCGGGTTAAGAGGGATAGTCTTAATTACCGAAGGCTTTACCAGCTGCAGGCTGGCCCCGGTGGCAGGCTTGGGCTGGGTAACAGTTTTGCTCACCCCGGCCGACGGGGTTATTTTCTGAACGGTTAACGGAGCATAAAGGCCCGCCAGCAGCCAGGCTGCCCAATCCTGAACCGACCGACCTGAAGCATTGACGGCCAGTCTGAAATCAACCGTGGAGCCAGCATAGGGAGACAGATCCACAGAAATCTGATCCAGCCGGCCATCAGGTTTGGCTTGCAGCTCCGCTAACAGAACCGCTCCGCCGCCGGAGGAATTAACCATGGACACAATGAATTTCACTCCATCACTCTGGGTGGCCCCCTTGAGGAAACCAACTGTGGCTTTGAAGGTTGCCCCAGCCGGTATTTTTACTCCGGAATAAACACCGATGATGTTGCCGTTGTCTTTCCATTCAGGATGAGTTTGAAGAACAAGCGAATAAGTGTTTCCGTCTTCCAGAGCGACGTTATTCAGATGCCGGGCAAATCCGCGGTTATCGCTGTCGGAACCGTTCCAGGGGAGCTGGCCGGCCGGGGTCAGCGACCGGTACCATTTAGCTTCGGGCGCCTTCTTCACAAAATCATAAACCAGAAGGTCAGCCGCCCTGAGAACAGGAGAACCGGCCAGAAGAACTAGCCCCAGAACCAGGAGCGGGAGAAAAAATAATAATCTATCTCTTAGCCTTGACTTCAGGTACATCCTTTTCTCCTTTCGCGATTAAAATTAATTAAAAAGTCAACTTCTTAAATAGACCTCAAAAATAAATCACCGGCACAGAAAACAGATAAAAGGCAAAGGAAAAAGGAGAGAAAATTTGTGCGGAAGGCAAGAAAGGCTGCTGGCTCTTTTTCCTACTTTTGACTGACATCGCGCCCCGTAACATATCTTTCCAGCCTGTTTATCAATGTGTATTAA
>CAZDZU010000107.1:0-6505 GCA_964509995.1 uncultured Eubacteriales bacterium
GCACCAATCTGGTAATAATCGATGAAGCTGGCCAGGTTCTGAGCGGAGTCTACCTGCCGACAAGGGGGCGGCCGCTCGAAGTCCTGCAGGAAGGATTGCTGGAACTGTTTTCGAGGTTCCCGGCCGGACTGAAAATTCTGGGAACGGGAACCACCGGCAGCGGTCGCTACCTGGCCGGGAGGTTGCTGCGGGCCGACATCATCAAGAATGAAATTACCAGCCAGATGCGAAGCACCTGCCACTACTTTCCGGATGTGGACACCATCTTTGAGATCGGAGGGCAGGACTCCAAATTCATTCAGGTCGAAAACGGCCGGGTGGTTGATTTCAACCTGAACAAGATCTGCGCCGCCGGGACGGGTTCATTTTTGGAAGAACAGGCAGCTCAGATGGGCTTCCGGGTGGAAAAAGATTTCGCCGTTCTGGCTTCGCGCTCCCTTCAGCCTTCTGACCTGGGCAGCCGCTGCACCGTGTTCATGGAATCAGAACTTCTTAATGAGGCCGCCCGGGGACAGCCTCTGTCTGACCTGGTGGCCGGACTGGCCTATTCCATAGCCAGAAACTACCTGGAAAAAGTGGTAGAAAGAAGGCCCGTCGGTCAGAAAATAGTCTTCCAGGGAGGAGTGGCTTCTAATCCGGCTGTGGTCAGAGCCTTTTCCTTTCTGCTGGGAAAGGAAATCAGAGTTCACCCCTACCACCGGATCTCAGGCGCAATCGGAGCGGCCCTCGAAGCCCGGGAGGCCGTGAGGAAATCGGGCCAGAAATCGCTGGGTCTGGAAGATATCAAAAACCGGTTGTTTCAGTCGTTCAAGCTGAATCAATTCGAATGCTGGCAGTGTTCCAACCGCTGCCAGGTGGTGGCGGTGGAATCGGGAAAGGAACGGGTTTATTTTGGCGATATCTGCGAACGTTATACTTCCTCCTCCCGTCTTGAGGTTTCGGCCGAAGATGTTCACAACCCTCTTGCCTTCAGAAAAAAATTGCTGGACAGCCTTTCTGTGGAACCGGCTGACGGTCCCACCGTGGGTCTGCCCCGGGCCTCAGTTTTTCAGGAATTTCTGCCCTTCTGGATAACCTTCTTTTCCAGGCTTGGTTACCGGGTTAAGGTTTCACCGGAAACCGACCCCGAAATCATGGAGGCCGGCATAAAACTCCAGCCGGCAGAAACCTGCCTCCCGGTGAAAATTGCGATAGGGCATCTGAAATTCCTCCAGGACGACCCGGAGGTGGACCTGGTTTTTCTGCCCAGCCTGGTCGACCTTCATTCAGGCCGGAGAGAATCTTTTTACTTCTGCCCATACACCGAAAATCTCCCGCATATGATCCCCGAAGCGGTCAGGGAAAAATTGCTGACCGCCCCGGTCTACCTGGAACCGGTCGAAGAGAGTCAGAGATTAAGCTGGAAAAATCTGGCCGCACTGCTCAAGGAACCAGAAGAGAACATAGCCCGGGCCTGGGCTGAAGCCCGCCGGGCCCAGACCGATTTCGGACGTCAGCTTAAAGAGGAGGGCCACAGGCTGCTGGCCAGAAGTTTTCAAAGCAAAAGGCCGGTCTGGCTGATTTCCGGACGCCCGTACCTTCTTTATGATAATTTTGTCAACCTCAATTTCTGGTCCCACCTTGGAAAACTGAACATCACTCCCCTCCCGGCGGATTACCTGGAGCTCGAAAATATTGAGCTGGCCGAAGAAACCCTGGAAGGTTCGGCTGTGCCCCCGTGGCGATATCCGCGGAAAATGCTGAAAGCCGCAGTCTGGTCAGGTTCCCGTCAGGGAGTCTATCCCGTTTTCCTTACCAACTACGGTTGCGGGCTCGACGCCTTCTGTCTGAAGCAGCTCAAAGAACTTCCAGCAAGCAGTCCCCAGCTGTTACTCGAATTTGATGAACACCGGGGGGAGGCGGGCCTGATTACCAGGCTCGAAGCTTTCGCTGATGAGGTCAGTCAGCACCGGGCTGGAAACCGGCCGGCCGCCAGATTAAAAAAGGTCGAGAACCCGGAAACCTGGCCGGTTGAACAGGTGAAAAAGCTGCCTTTTGTCCTGCCTTATTTTGCCGATCATGCGCGGGCTTTTGCCGGAGCCTTAAAAAAAGCCGGCCTGAAGGCTGAAGTCCTGCCGCCGCCCGACGACCGCAGCCTGGAGCTGGGAGAAAAATATTCTTCCGGTAAAGAATGTCACGCCTACTCTTTTATTCTGGGCGACCTGCTGAAACTGGCCCTGGATAAAAAATCCGACACCCCTCTCATCTTCTTTTTCCCCGGCGCCCGTTATTCTTGCCTGTTGCAACAATACGGCCCGGCCATGCGCCAGCTGCTCAAGGAGCTCGACAGCAACCTGATTCTGGCCTAACCCCGACCCTTGATTATTTCTGGGAATTGCTCGGCTTTGAAGGCCTGAAAAGTCTTTACCAGGGCCTGGTGGCAGTGGACCACCTGACCAGAATTGCCTGTCAGCTGCGTCCTTATGAGGTTAATAAGGGAGAAGTCAGCCGGGCTTTCGAAGAGAGTTTAAGTCTGATCGAAGAGTCTCTCCCCGGAGATGAACTGGCTGAAGCCCTGGAAAAAATCAGAATTCGCTTCGGCCGGATTGAGGTTCGGCAGGAAGAAAGGCCATTGATTGGAATCGCGGGTGACATATATACCAGACAGAATTCCTTTGCCAACAACCAGCTGTTCGAGCAGCTGGAAGAACTGGGCTGCGAGGTCTGGCCCTCATCCTTTCTGGTGGATGAGATTGATTTCAGTTTCAGTCGCGCCTTTTATGAAAAATTATCCGGGGGCAACCTTCTGGAAACGGTAAAGTATGCTGGCCTGAACCTGGTCCGGGAAGTCAACCTGGCCCAGGTCAGGAAAAAGCTGGAGTTTTCCGACCTTAAATTGAAAGAGCCGCGCTTTGAAGAGCTCCTCCGCTCCACCCTGGCTTACCTCAATTATAACAATAACCAGAGCCTGTTCCTGAACGTGGCCAGAATGGTGGACCTGGCCCGCCGGGGAGCTGACGGAATCATCAACGTTATATGCTTCAACTGCATGCTGGGGACAGCTTCGGCAGCCATTTCCCGGAGGATTAAAAAAGATTTTGGCGAGCTTCCCCTGCCGACTCTGATTTTCGGGGAGAGTGAAACGGTCGCCACCCGCAGCCGCCTGGAAGCCTTTGTAGAACAGGTCAGGGCAAGATACAGGAAAAGGGACAGGGCGCTGCTCGGGGAAAAGAAGAAAATCAGAAATAAAAGTATTGCCGGCAGCAAAAAATCAGGATCCGGCTCAGGTTTTTGATTTCAGCAGCATTGGAATCTTGATTTTATGTTTCCGGGCGCAGGCAATGGCTTCTTCGTAACCGGCATCGACGTGACGGACGACTCCCAATCCCGGGTCAACGGTCAGCACCCTCTGCAGCCTCCGGGCCATAGCCGCAGTCCCATCGGCCACTATCACCATACCGGCGTGAATGGACAGACCGATTCCGACACCGCCACCATGATGCACTGAAACCCAGGAAGCTCCGCAGACTGCGTTCAGCAGGGCATTGAGTATCGGCCAGTCGGCTATGGCATCGGAGCCATCTTTCATTTTCTCGGTTTCCCGGTTGGGTGAGGCTACCGAGCCGGTATCCAGATGGTCTCGCCCGATGACAATCGGGGCGCTGATTTTTCCCTTTTTTACCAGAGTGTTTATGACTTCGCCGAAGAGAGCTCTTTCGCCATAACCCAGCCAGCAGATTCTGGCCGGCAGCCCCTGAAATTTAACCTGTTTCTGGGCTTTTCTGATCCAGCGGGCCAGGGCTTCATCTTCAGGAAATGTCCTGAGCACAGCCTCGTCGGTGACATAAATATCCTGAGGCTTCCCGGATAGAGCTGCCCAGCGGAATGGTCCTTTTCCCGTGCAGAAAAGAGGCCGGATGTATTCCTGGACAAACCCCGGAATGTCAAAAGCGTTGCTCACTCCGGCCTTCTGGGCCTGGCCGCGGATGTTGTTTCCGTAATCAAAGGTCCTGGCTCCCCTCTTCTGCAGCTCCAGCATGGCTTCAACCTGCGCGGCCATCGATTCATAAGCCATGGTTATATATTTCTGAGGGTCTTTTTTCCTGAGTTCCAGGGCTTCAGCATAGGGAATACCCCGGGGCACATAACCATTGAGCTCGTCGTGAGCCGAAGTCTGGTCGGTGAGAACGTCCGGGGTCAGCCCGCGCCTGACAAGTTCGGGCAGGACGTCGGCCGCGTTTCCCAGCAGAGCTATTGACAGCGGCTGGCCCTTCCGGCAGGCTTCATCGGCCATTCTTAAGGCTTCGTCCAGGCTGGTGGTCATGGTATCCACATACCTGGTTTGCAGCCGGCGCCTGATACGGTCCGGGTCCACCTCCACCACGATGGCCACTCCGTCGTTCATCGTCACCGCCAGCGGCTGAGCACCACCCATTCCTCCCAGGCCGGCGGTTACCACCAGCCGGCCGCGAAGGCTTCCGCCAAAATGCTTCTTGGCGACAGCGGCCAGAGTCTCGTAGGTGCCCTGAAGAATTCCCTGGGTTCCGATATAAATCCAGCTGCCGGCAGTCATCTGGCCGTACATGGTCAGGCCCAGAGCTTCCAGTCGCCGGAATTCATCCCAGGTGGCCCATTTGGGAACAATCATGGCATTAGAAATCAGAACCCGGGGAGCTTCGGTGTGGGTTTTGAAAATGCCCACCGGCTTCCCGGACTGAACCAACAGGGTTTCATCATTTTCAAGCTTTTTCAGGCTGCTGACGATAGAGCGAAAGCAGTCCCAGTTGCGGGCTGCCTTCCCGGTGCCACCATAAACGATTAACTCCTGCGGTTTCTCGGCTACCTCCGGGTCGAGATTATTCATCAACATCCGCAGGGCACCTTCCTGAGACCAGCCCCTGGTATGGAGCCGGTTTCCGCGGGGGGCTCTGACCGGTTTATAGGACATTTTTTGCTGGGTATTCATCTGCCTTCCTCCCTCTGGTTTTTTATCATCTCCCTGACCTCGGATAGTTTTCCCATCCTGGCCAGAGTTTTCTCCCGGCCGATCAATTCCAGGACTTCAAAGATCCCCGGACTCACCGCCCGCCCTACTACCAGGACCCGCAGGGCATGAATCAGAGGGGCCGCCTTGAGTCCTTCTTTTTCCGCCCTCTCCCTGAGAGTTTTTTCCACCTCCGGGGCGGTAAAAGTCTTCAGTCTCAAAAAATCATCCCCAAGCCGCGGGAGCACCCGGTCGAGTTCAGGCCCGAGAAGATGCTTCCGGACAGCTTCCGGGTCATAGCTGAATTTATCGGAAAGGAAAGGGGCGATCAGGCCGCAGAGGTCAACCAGCGTCCGGCTCCGGCTCCGGGTCAGGTTGACCAATCTTTCGAACCAGTCCTTTCTCTGGTTCAAGAGCTCCTCCGACCACAGCCCATCCTTTTCCAGCCAGGGCTTGAGATAGGCTATGAGCTCAGCTAGTGGCAGCTCGTTGATCAGACGGCTGTTGAGCCATTCCAGCTTGTTGAGGTCAAAAACCGGGCTGCCCTTGCTGATCCGGTCCAGAGAAAATTCCCTGACCATTTCCTCGACAGAATAAATTTTTTCCTCGTTGCCCGGAGACCAGCTGAGCTGGGCCATAAAATTGAAGAAGGCCAGCGGCAGATATCCTTTATCCCGGAAATTAAGGACGGAGGTATCACCGTGCCTCTTGCTCAGTTTTTTCCGGTCTGGCCCGAGAATAAGCGGGAGATGGGCAAACTGCGGCACCCGGGCACCCAGAGCCTGGTAGAGAAGTATCTGCTTGGGAGTATTGGAAATATGGTCGTCCCCGCGGATGACATGGGTGATCCGGGTATCAATATCATCCACCACCACCGACAGGTGATAGGTGGGAAATCCGTCACCGCGCAGCAAGACGAAATCCTCCAGGTTTTTATGGTCGACAGTAATATGGCCGTGGACCAGGTCATCGAATTCGGTCAGTCCTTCGGGCACCAGAAAACGGATGGCGGCAGGAATTCCTTTTTCCTCCAGATTCTTTTTTTCTTTATGGTCAAGATTCAGGCAGCGCCGGTCGTACTTCCAGTGCTCTCCCCTCGCCTGAGTTTCCTGCCGGCGTTTCTCAATTTCTTCGGGTGAACAGAAGCAGTAATAAGCCAGCCCCCGGTCGACCAGAGTCCGGGCAGCCTGGCGATAGACTTCAAAACGCTGCGATTGATAGATTGGTCCCTCATCCCAGTCCAGCCCCACCCAGCTCAGGGCCTCTAAAATTGACCGACTCATTTCTTCCGACGACCTGGCAACGTCGGTATCCTCAATTCTCAGGACAAAAGTTCCCCGGTTATGCCGGGCAAACAGCCAGTTGAAGAGAGCAGTTCTCAGGGCTCCAACATGAAGGTGTCCTGTCGGACTGGGGGCAAATCTAACTCTGACCATATTTATTATCCGATTTCGGGTAGATTTTTATGTTTAAAATATATCACACCCGTAACCGATATTCAAAAAGCCCCGGTGAAGCCCATTAAAATATCAGCAGCCGGCC
>CAZDZU010000108.1:0-6462 GCA_964509995.1 uncultured Eubacteriales bacterium
CTTTTGTGCCATTATTCACCTTCCTGAAAGTTAGTAAAACTTTATCCAGAATAGCCAGGCTTGTCAAGCCAGCATGGGCTGGCTGGCATATTTTTATTATAATCAATTAATTAGCTTATTCTCCGTTTTTTCTTTCCTTAAAGATGGGATGAGGAGCCTGTTTCGAGCCCGGATTGAGCCCCCAGGTCCATTTTATATTGCCGGGGATTTTCTGGCGAAGGTAATTGCATTCCCCGGTCGGGAAAAAGGCGTGAGCACTAAGCCAGGACCGGGGAAAAATAAGGGAGAATAAAGCTTCGGGGGGAAAGGGGTTTCAAATGACCGTATCCCCGTGGGCGAAGTCCGGTTACAGGGTTATTGCCTTCGAGTCTCGACCGGGTTTTTACCCCTACCCTGCAGAGGGCTTAAGGCTTGGTGCGGACGATTCTATCAGGGCCAGCAGCAGGCCCTGTGCTCGGACCCTGACTCCCGCTCCAGTTCGCCGGTCTGACCGGTAGTCCATATTATTCTTATGGCAGTCCGGGCAGAATCAATTTTTCTATCTCTCTCCTGTAATAATTCATAATCAGCAAGGCAGCTTTTGCCGGCTGATTGACCTCCGGGACAGGGTGGCGTAAGATTTAAGGCGGTCGGGTGGACTGAATGTTCGAACAGCTTTCTGAAAAAATACAGAAAACCCTCAAGTACATCAGAGGCGAGGGCAAGATCACTGAAAAGAACATTGCCGAAGCCCTGAAGATGCTCCGGCTGGCCTTCCTGGAGGCTGATGTCAATTACAGGGTAGTTAAAGAATTTGAAGCCCGGGTGAAGGCCAGAGCCCTGAACCAGGAAGTCATGATGAGCCTGACCCCGGCCCAGCACTTCATCAAGATAGTCCGGGACGAACTGACTGAAATCCTTGGTCAGGAGGCGAAACCCCTGACCTTTTCCAGCCACCCCCCGTCGGTTTTCATGCTGGTCGGCCTGCAGGGAAGCGGCAAGACCACCACCTCGGGCAAGCTGGCCAGGTATGTTAAGGGGCTTGGCCGGAATCCGCTCCTGGTTTCCTTTGACCTGAAGAGGCTGGCCGCTCAGGATCAGCTGAGGATAATATCGAAATCGTTGAACCTGCCTTTTTACGAAATGACAGCTGAGAAAATGAGGAACCCGGCTGAAGCTTTGAAAGAGCTGGTCACTCACGCCAGAAACCGCGGTTATGATCCGCTCATCGTGGATACGGCCGGGCGGCTGCACATTGACGAAGAGTTGATGGGAGAGCTAAGGCTGGTCAGAGAAATCCTGGAGCCGGCCGAGGTAATTTATGTAGGCGATGCCATGACCGGGCAGGATGCCGTGCGCAGCGCCCAGGCTTTTGAAGAAAAAATCGGCCTGACCTCCATCATCCTGACCAAGCTCGACGGAGACGCCAGGGGCGGAGCGGCGCTGTCAATCGTTCAGGTGACCCATAAGCCCATAAAGTTCATCGGAGTCGGGGAAAAGCCTGATAAGCTTGAGATTTTTCATCCCGACCGGATGGCTTCGCGAATTCTGGGAATGGGTGATATTCTCAGTCTGATCGAGAAAGCTGAACAGGAAGCGGACCTCAAGCAAGCGGAGGAAATAGCCCGGAAGTTAAAAAAACAACAGTTTACCCTGGAAGATTTTCGCCAGCAGCTTCAGCAGCTAAAAAAGATGGGCAGCCTGTCCGGACTTCTTGACCTGCTGCCCAAAGCCGGACCCTTTAAGAAGATTGGAAATCTGGAGGTTGACGATAAAAAGCTCATCTATTTTGAGGCCATCATTAATTCCATGACCCCGGCCGAACGGGAAAATCCGCGGATCATCGATGGCCGGAGACGGGCCAGAATTGCCCGGGGAAGCGGCCGCCCGGTCCAGGAAGTAAACCAGCTTCTCAAACAATTTTTTGAGATGGAGAAGCTGTTGAAAAAGAGCGATTTCCAGAAGCTTATGAAGAGTGTCTGAGGGCAGATCCGGCGAGTGTAAGTCCGGATAGAAGTTTGCCCCATAGCCTGCCCGGAAATTTCTCCCCGCAAATGAAAAAAAACAGGAGCCGGTCAGCCATAAACCGCGCCCTCGGCGACAGAAAGGATTATCAGCTGCGCCTTTCCCGGCGGGTGAGCTCATTTTACTGCCCGCACGGGCCAGAAATGTGTTTTTTTCACCCCTGATTTGATTTCTTTTGAGACCTCTGGAAGCTGGAGTAATCAGGAGAGTTTCGCGTAGCCAAGAAGGTACAGGATGGCGAGAATTACGGGCTGGTGCAGGAGATATATCCAGAGTGAGTGGCGGCCGCACCAGTTGAAGAATGTCGGGCGGAGTTCCCTGGAGAACAGGCTTTTTCTGGAGGCATACGTCAGGCGGCCCAGCCCGGCCCCGACCAAAAAAATTCCCAGCCATGGAATCAGCGGGAAATAGTCGAAGGAGGCGAAATCAGGCCGGTGGAGTCCAAGGGGCAACAGCCAGTTGGAGTCTATGTGAAGAATCCTGTGGGCCTGAGGCAGCAGGAGGCTCAGGCCGGCGATGATTATTCCCGTAACCAGGCAGGTCATGGCTCCGGATTTCGTAAAGAACAGGCCATATACGAGCGCCGACACCCCGAGGCAATGAATGATCCCGAAAAGAATAGCCGATTCCGGGTCAAAAAAATAAGTGGCCACGGTGATTACCATCGCCACGGCCAGGTATTTCAGGCTGCGCCGGTAATTGTTGTGGCTGAAATTGGAGCTGACTCCAGACAGGATGACAAACAGACCGGCAAAAAAATGCTGGGCCACCTGCCAGGCCGGAGTGGTCAGGTCGGTGGTGAAGCCGAGGAATTTTTCCAGGCCGACAAAATCGCCGAGGTCATAGAGGAGATGATAGCCGACCATGAGGACAATGGCCAGGCCACGCAGGAAATCTATTTCCCAGATGCGGAGGGAGCGTTCGCCGGTCACGCTGCCGAGTATATTATGTCTGCTCGATTTCAGTCAAGAAGGCCAATAACAAGGACGGAGAAAAGAAGCGGGCCGGATGAGTCCCGGCGTTTGAAGTTCATCAGCGACGGGGAATTAACAATCTGACTGTTTTCCCGTTCCGGGTATCGGTCGTTTTATGGCTCCGGGGCTTTCTTAAAGACCCGATACAGTCGGTCCAGGAGACCGGTTTTTTTGACAGCGATTCGCTTACTGGTATATAGTCGGAAAATGAAAATACGCTTTTTAAGACAAAAAAATCGGTAAAATGTAAGAGACAGGAGGGGAAATGAGTAAACATAAAAGTCCACACTCTATTAACAGACTGATTGGCCTTCTTTTTATGGTTATTGCTTTAAGTTTTTCTGTCTGGCCGGCCGCCCTTCCAGTTGCCCGGCCGGGCGAGGTCGGTCTTTCGGCCAGCCGGCTGGAGCGGCTCGGTCGGGTGCTCCAGAGTTACTGCGACGAGAAAGGCGCACCAGGAATGGTTGTTCTTGTTGCCCGGAACGGCCGGGTGGCTTATCACCGTTCTTTCGGGAAATTCAGGCTTGACCGGCCGGAGCCGATGCCCGTGAATGCCATATTCCGCATTGCCTCCCAGTCCAAGGCGGTGACCTCGGTGGCGGTGATGATGCTGATGGAAGAAGGCAAGCTTCTGCTGGACGATCCTGTTTCTAAATACATCCCTGAATTCAGAGAAACACGGGTTGCCGTCAGGGCTGCGGACAGAGAGGCTAAGGGCTACAGCCTGGTTCCGGCCAGACGGCAGATTACCGTCCGCGACCTGCTGACCCACACAGCCGGAATTTCTTATGGAGATGGTCCGGCCAGGGAAGAATATCTGAAGGCCGGGATTCAGGGCTGGTTTCTGACCGATAAGGATATGACCATAGGCGAGCTGGTCAAAAAACTGGCCGGACTGCCCTTTGATGCCCAGCCGGGTGAAAAATTCGTCTACGGTTACAACACTGATATCCTGGGATACCTGGTGGAAGTCGTTTCCGGGATGAGTCTGGCTGAATTCGTCGAAAAGAGGATAACCGGGCCGCTTGGAATGCAGGATACCCATTTCTTTCTGCCGGAGAGAAAAGCTTCCAGGTTGACACCGGCCTATGGGGCCGATGAAAAGGGAGAGCTTAAGATGACCGAGGACCCGGCGAGGAGTCCTTATATTTATGGACCAAAAAAGTGTTATTCCGGCGGCGCCGGGCTGGTTTCTACGGCCGAGGATTATGCCCGCTTCCTGCTCATGCTTCAGAACGGAGGCGAGCTGGCCGGGACGCGGCTTCTAAGCCCGAAGTCGGTGGAGCTTATGACCGCCGACCATGTCGGGCAACTCTATTCGGGCGGCAACACTGGCTTCGGGCTCGGCTTCTGGATTACCAGAAGTCTGGGGACTTCGGGTATTCCCGGAACTGTGGGTGCTTTCGGCTGGGGCGGAGCCTATTTTACCAGCTACTGGGTTGACCCGGCCGAAAAACTGGTGGCCGTGTTCATGATCCAGGTGCTGCCCGTTCCGGGCAGTCTCAGCGACCTGCAGAACAAGTTCCGGACACTGGTTTACCAGGCCATAGAGAAATCCTATTCCTACAAGAATAATTGAACTCCGCCCGGGATAAGGTCGGACTGGCCTGGCAGTCCTGATGGGGGAAAAGGGCCGTCAGAAGAGAAAACGACTGTCAGGAGCCAGAACTTAACAGAACAAAAAGCAGGTGATAGAAATATATGAATGGGTCTTCATATAATAAAAATTCTTACCCGACAATCCTGAATCCCGACCGGCGCCTGAGCGGGCTACTGGAATCCGGCCCTCAATGTTATGGAGACGGCTTAAACTGCGGGTCAAAATGGGCTAAACTTATTGGCCGGTGCAGGAATCAGAACCGGAGCGTCTGAAGTCCGGAGGGCGTCTGATGCTGAAGGACAGGGACGCGTAAAATCCCGATTGAGAGGACGGCAGCCTGCGGCCGGTTCTGTGGGTTCCGGGAAGAATGCCCGTCCTGGAGGAGAAAATGTCGGAGCGGAAAACCGAAGAGCAAGAATTCTGGGAAAAGGTCAGGGCAGAATTCCTGCTTGACCCGGGCCAGGTCTTTTTTAATACCGGCACTCTGGGGGCCATGCCCCGCCGGGTTTTTGACCGGGTGGTCAATCATCTGCGCCTGACGGCCGAGAAAATTGCTGACTGGGATTATTACGGACCCGACTGGATTTCAGGCTATCAGCCCTGGACTGAAATCAGGGAAAAGGTGGCGCGACTCTTAAACTGCCAGGCTAAAGAAATTGCCCTGACTGAAAATGCCACCGCTGGAATGAATTACATCTCAAACGGACTGGACCTGAATCCCGGCGATGAGGTTCTGGGCACTGACCAGGAACATCCCGGCGGAGAGTCAGGCTGGAAGCTCAAAGCCAGAAGAAGCGGTCTGGTTTACCGCCAGCTGCCGCTGGGGAAACCGATAAATTCTCCGCAGGAAGTTATCGAGACGTTCGTCGGGGCCATGGGCCCGAAAACCAGAGTTCTGGCTGTTCCCCATATGATAACCGGGAGCGGAGCTATCCTGCCGGTCAAAGAACTCTGCGCCGAAGCCAGGAGGCGGGGGATATTTACAGTCATTGATGGCGCCCAGACGGTCGGCCAGATAAAGCTTGACCTGAAAGAGCTGGGCTGCGATGCCTATTACGGCAGCTTTCACAAGTGGCTCTGCGCCCCGGCCGGAAATGGATTCTTATATCTCAGACAGGACAGAGCAGCAGAAGTCTGGACCACCTTGGCCAGCACCCAGTGGGACAATCAGGAAGACCACGGCTTCCGTCTGAGCCAGAGGGGAACCGGCAACCTGTCGCTTCTCTTCGGACTGGACGAAGCCCTTGATTTTCATTTTGAACTCGGCCCGGAGAGGGTTTATGCCCGGATTAAGGAGCTGGGTGATTATCTGAGAACCCGCTTGCTGGAAATCTCCCGGATCAGGATATTCACTCCCTTACATCCGGAAATGGCAGCCGGCATAACGGTCTATAATCTGGAAGGCCTGACCGGAAATTTCATTCAGGATGAACTCTGGAAGCGGGGTCGTCTGAGGCCCCGGTCGATGGGCGAGGTGTACGGAGTTCGCCAGTCCACCCATATTTACAATTCTTTTGAGGAAATAGACCGAACCGTGGAGATCCTGAAGGACCTGGCCGGAGCAAAATAAAAGTCTCTGCTCGCCTTTATGAGTTCAGGGCAGGCAGGGTTTTGACGGCTAATCCGGGAAAATCCAGAATAAGGTCCGGTCCGGCTGAAGAAAAGTATTTCTTCCTGGAAAAGCAGCCGCGACTTTCTAAAAGATGACAAATACCAGAAGCTCGGCTACAAGCGCCGGTTTCGGATTGCCCTCTATTTCAATGGTGTTTTCAATTTTTACCAGCCAGCGCCGGAAGCCCTTGCGCTTTATCTCTTTGAGCACGGCTCTGTTTCTAATGCGGTCGCCCGGTCTGACCGGCTGGATGAACCTGATCCGGTCAAGGC
>CAZDZU010000109.1:0-5772 GCA_964509995.1 uncultured Eubacteriales bacterium
ATCTTTGTGCCTGAATAATATTAATAGAAAAAATAACCAGCCAGCCTGGAAGAGAAAATTTTCCCCGGTCAGCAGGTTAACCAGAATCGGCAGGAACAGCAGCCCGGTCAGGGTGGCCAGCGAAACATACCTGAACAGCAGAAGCATCAAGACAGTAACGCCCAGACTGATCAGAAGCGGCAGGGGAGCCAGGTACAGGAAACCACCTGCGGTGGTAGCCACTCCTTTCCCGCCCCGGAACCTGAGGTAAACCGGATAACAGTGGCCAATCACCGCTGCCAGCAGACTCCAGGCTGCCAGCCTGCGGTCGGCAAAGATGCTCACTGCCAGGTAAGCAGGCAAAAAACCCTTGAGCAGATCTACCACCATGACCGGAATGGCCAGCTTCCAGCCGCCATAGCGAAGAACGTTGGTCGCCCCGGTCGAACCGCTGCCGATTTCTCTTATATCCTTTTTTGAGGTGATGTTGACCAGCAAGAAGCCCGTGGGAAAGGCTCCGAACAAATAGGAAGCAACAATTAGAAGTATTTTCATTTTAGGTGATGACGGCTGACTATTCTGTACTCGGGGCCCTCCGGGCGAAGGATGCTCTGGAAAAGTTCTATCTCCTCGACCTCCATGGTGCCGAATTCCTGCTGGCCGAGCTTATCCAGTTCTGTTTTCAGTCGTTCCTGTTTCTGTGGTTCTCTGGCCCGGCCTATGGTCAGATGAGGGGAGAAGGCACGTTCCTCCCGCGGAAACCCTTCCTGTTCCAGGGCCGTTTCCAGGTCAGACTGGAGAGAAAATAGCTCCGGCCCGGCTTCGAACCCAACCCATATTACTCTCATCCTGCTCTGACCGGGCGGGAAACTTCCGCTGCCCCTGACCGTAAGAGCGAACCGGAGGTGCTTCCTGGCTACTTCGTCCAGCACAGCTTTGATAACTTCAATCCGTTCTTGGGCTACCTCCCCGATAAACTTCAGGGTCAGGTGATAATTGTCCGGAGCCACCCACTTTATCCCCGTGGCTACAGGTTTCAACAGCCGGACTGATGCCGTCAGGCGATTCTTGATCTCCGGACTCAGGTCGATGGCTATAAAGGTCCTCATTTTCTCCTGGCCTTGTTCTGAATTTCCATCAATTTTAACCTTAACATATCCAGCGCTTTTTGAGTAGCCTGAAATTTTATCTGTTCACGGTTGCCCCGGAAGAGATTCCTGGTAACGGAAGAACCGTCACGATAAGCCAGGCCGAGGTAAACCAGACCGACTGGTTTATTCTGGCTGCCGCCACCCGGCCCGGCGATTCCCGTCGTTGACAGGGCAAAGTCGGCCCCGGACTTCTGGCGCATTCTTTCCGCCATTAATCTGGCCACCTCTTCGCTGACCGCGCCTTTTTCAGCTATAAGATTTTCGGGTATTTCCAGCTCCAGGATTTTACTGCGATTGCTGTAGGTTACCAGGCCCTCAAGAAAATAATCTGAACTGCCAGGAATATTGGTAATCCTGTTGGCCAGCAGCCCGCCGCTGCAGGATTCGGCACAGGCCAGGGTCAGCCCGAAATCCTCAGTTGATCCCCGACCACTTCTTCCAGAGGCTGGCCCTCGGTTGAATAAACCAGATTGCCAAGCAGACTGACAATCTTGCCCTTTATGCGGTTGAACTTCTTTTCATCAATTTCCGGCCGCCTGCTCCTTGCGACCATTTCCAGTCTGATCTGAATATCCGCGGGCGCAGCCAGGGTAATCAAATTCATTCCCGGGGGCAGAACTCTGTAGATAGGCTTGATCAGGTCTTCAACCATCGATTCTCCAGCCCCGGTTATTCTTATCACCGACCTCAGAACGCAAACCAGACCAAATCTTCTCAGCCGGGGGAGTACCAGGTTCTCAATCATTGGCTTTAATTCTGCCGGAGGTCCCGGAAGCAACACCATTATCCTGTTCTTTTCCTCCAGCCACAGCCCGGGCGCTGTCCCGTTGGGGTTCTCCAGCACTTCGGCGCCTTCAATCACGTAAGCCTGGCGACGGTTGGAGGCGGGCATTTTCAGACCGCGGCTTTCAAATCTCTTCCTGATCCCTTCCAATATCGTCTTTTTGAAGACCAGCCGCCTTCCCAGGGCTTCAGCCACCGCCCGCCGGGTGCGATCGTCATCGGTCGGGCCGAGTCCGCCGCAAACCAGAATCAGCCAGCTTCGTTTCCTGGCAATTTTTATAACCTGCTTCAATTCTTCCAGACAATCGGAAACCACTGTTTTATATGACAGCTGCCAGCCCAGCTCCTGAAGCTTCTCGGAAATGAACAGGGAGTTGGTTTCCTGAAAATGGGGCGTCAGTAGCTCGCTGCCGACGGCTATGAACTCAACCGTTTTTAAATGAGGCCTTTTCTTCATGCTACAGTCCCAATATCAACACCGCCAGCTGAAGAATGATGTTGACCACCAGGCCGCTACCCAGGTCGTCAGCCATTATGCCCCAGCCAGCAGGCAGGGTTTCCAGCTTCTTGACCCCCATCGGTTTAATGATATCGAGAAAGCGGAACATAACAAAGGCCGGTCCCAGAACAATCCAGTCCGGTCTGAGCAGAAATAGCGCCAGAAGCTGCCCGGCCACCTCGTCAATGACCACCTTGCCCGGGTCCTTCAGGTTGAGGCTCCGGGCATAAAGCGAGGAAAAGTAAACTCCGGCCGCAATGATGACCAGCAGAACCGCCAGATAAAGCGGCCAGGCCAGCTGGCAAAGGTAATACTTATAAAGAATGACCATCACCAGACTGGCCAGAGTTCCAGGAGCCAGCGGAAAGAGCCCGATCCCAAAAAAAGTTGATATCAATTTAGCCAGTTTAATCATCCGTCACCCGCCCTATGAGGTCGTAATCCAGAGAGCGTTCAA
Source organism: uncultured Eubacteriales bacterium (assembly GCA_964509995.1). GTDB lineage: Bacteria > Acidobacteriota > Aminicenantia > Aminicenantales > Saccharicenantaceae > Saccharicenans. Next base: position 2,870 of record CAZDZU010000109.1, read on the forward strand.
TCCGGACATTCAGAAAAGCCGGCAATTTTTTAGTCTTTAATCCGGGTCTCAGACTGACCAGAACCTGCCCATCAACTTCGGGCGCCTGGAATCTGGCCCGGGTTGCCAGATAACCCGACCGGCGCGAATCAGAACCATCTACGATCACTTCCAGAGTTTGCCGGCGAAAGCGGGAATAGAATTGCCGGGAAATTTCTCTCTGCTGCCGCATGATCGCCTGTTGTCTCTTTTTCTTTTCAATATCGGGAACATCGTTCCCCAGCCTGGCAGCGGGGGTTCCGGGTTCTGACGAATAACAGAAAACTCCCAGGTGTTCAAATCTGGCCCGGGCCACAAAATCCTGCAATTCCCTGAATTCTTTTTCTCCCTCTCCGGGAAAGCCGACTATCAACGAGCTCCGGATAGCGACACCGGGAACCTTTTTCCTGATCCTGTCCAGAAGCTTCAGGGCCCGGGTTCCGTCCAGACCGCGGCCCATTCTTTTCAGGATGGATCCTGAAGCATGCTGGAAAGGGAGGTCAAAATAACGGCACATCTTTGGCTCCAGCATTAACTCCAGGAGGGAGTCATCAACTTCCTCCGGATAGCCATACAGCAGGCGGATCCATTCAATTCCTTTTACCTCGAGCAGCTTCTTCAGCAGGGGGCCGAGCGCCGGCTCCTTTCTGTCGCGCCCGAAATAGGTGGTATCATGAGAAATCAGGTTAATTTCTTTAATACCCAGGGCGGCCAGATTGTTTACCTCTCTCACCACCGATTCAATCGTTCTTGACTTATATGGTCCTTTGATCAGGGGTATGCTGCAGAAAGAACAGCGGTGAGAGCAACCTTCAGAAATCTTGACGTAAGCCCAGTAAGGGCCGGTGGATATGGCCCGGGGCGTCCTGTGATCCAGAAGAAAGGTTCCGGGCCGGGGCACATCTTTTCTCTTTTCAATTATCTCATCAATCCTGTCGAAAGACCTGACTCCACTCCAGACGTCCACCCGGGGATAGCGAGCTTTAAGATAATCAGGAAACCTCTCCGGATAACAGCCGACCACCACCAGAAGCCGACCCGGCCTGGATTTTTTCCAGCGAAGGCCGCGGTCAATTGTCCGGTGAGCTTCTTCCCGGGCTGGTCCGATAAAACCGCAGGTATTGATGATCAGGATGTCGGCTTCAGACAGGTCGGCAGTAAAGGTGTACCCACTGTCATCAAGCCTGGCCAGCATGACCTCGGAATCAACCAGGTTCTTGGCGCAGCCGAGAGTGACCAGTGAAATTTTTGGCATCAATTCAAATTTCAGGGATAGATCCGGTAGAGCAACCTGGGGAAGGGAATGGTTTCTCTGATATGAGGCAACTTGCAGATCCAGGCCACTGTCCTCTCCAGTCCGAGTCCGAAACCGGAATGGGGGAAAGTTCCATAGCGTCGCAGGTCAATATACCACCTGTAGGCTTCCTGGGGAAGGTTAAATTCCTTGATTCTGCTCTCCAGAAGTTCAGGGTCGTGAATCCTCTGTCCGCCGCCGATTATCTCTCCATAACCTTCCGAGGCCATAAAATCAACGCCCAGGGCCAGATCCGGTCTCTGCGGGTCGGGTTGCATGTAAAAAGCCTTAATCCGGGCCGGAAAGTGGGTGACGCAGACCGGCCGGTCGTAAATCTGAGAGAGAATTGTTTCTTCCGGAGCTCCGAAATCGTCGCCGTAGACCATTCTGGAACCATGCTCCACCAGCTGCTTAACAGCCTCATCGTAGGTAAGGCGTGGGAAGGGCTTGCTTATTCTCTCCAGCGGAGCCGTATCCCTCTCCAGAATTTCCAGGTCTCGTTTTCTTCTTTCCAGGACCCTCTCCAGGATAAAAAGGATCAGGTCCTGGCCCAGTTCGATAATATCCTCCAGGGTGGCAAAAGCCACCTCCGGTTCCACCATCCAGAATTCAATCAGGTGCCGCCGGGTTTTTGATTTCTCTGCCCGGAAGGTCGGTCCGAAACAGTAAACTTTGCCAAAGGCGGCGGCCGTAGCTTCATTATAAAGCTGACCGCTCTGGCTGAGATAGGCTTTCTGGTCGAAATACTGGGTCTCAAAAAGGGTAGTTGTTCCCTCGCAGGCGCTTGGAGTAAGTATCGGGGTATCCATCAACCTGAAGCCCCGGCCGTCAAAAAAATCGCGGATGGCTTTGACCGTTTCGGCCCTGACCTGAAGAATGGCATGCTGTTTCTGCGAACGCAGCCAGAGGTGCCGGTGCTCCATCAAGAATGGAACCGAATGTTCCTTGGGAGTGATGGGATAATCCCGGGCAATCTGGATGACCTCGAGGTCGGATATCTCCAGTTCATAACCGCCCGGAGCCCGCCGGTCTTCTCTGACCTTCCCCCGGACGATGACTGAAGATTCCTGGGTTAAGTCGTCAAAAACTCTAAACAGGGGATAATCTTTATCCTGGTGAAAGATAGTACCCTGGATGATTCCGGTGCCATCACGAACCAGAAGAAACCGCACTTTGCCGCTGGACCTCTTATTGTATACCCAGCCGCGGATTTCAACTTCCTGTCCGTTGTGCTGGCTGATATTTTCGATGTAAACCCATTTCATAATGGAAGAATTATATCAAAATGACCGACTAAATCAATCGGGCCGCCGGGCCAGAAAGCTGCCGCTCTGAATCCAGAGTTGAGCGGAGAGCTCTTGAAAATCAATCCCCGTTGCTTTAAGTTATCAACTGGCGGAAGATGGCTGAAATAAAACCTTACAAACCGGTCAAACTGGTATGTGGAATAATTTTTCCGGGGGAAGAAATCCGCAAACGGGCTGAGGGCAACCTGTCAGAAAAATTCGGTCCGCCAGACCTGACCAGTTCCTCTTTTCCCTTTAATTACACCGATTATTATCGGCCTCAGATGGGTCCGACTCTTTATAGG
>CAZDZU010000109.1:5782-6402 GCA_964509995.1 uncultured Eubacteriales bacterium
CTTTATAGGTCGTTTATCAGTTTTTCCCGCCTCATTCAGCCGGAAGAACTGGCCGCCATCAAGGTCTGGACCAACCGCCTGGAAGACGACTTCCGGTCTCAGTTCAGAACCCCGCTCCGGCCGGTAAACCTTGACCCCGGTTACTTGAGCGCTTCAGCTCTGGTCATGGCCACGGCCAAGGATTTTGCCCATCGGATTCCAATCGGTCAGGGAATTTATGCCCATCTGGAATTGCTTTTCACCAGGACAGGAGTAAGGCTGCTGGACTGGACTTATCCTGATTTTAAGCAACCAGGCTATCAGGATTTTTTCCTGCGGGTGAGAGAGATATACCTGCAACAGCTCAGGACTCAATCATAAAATTTCAGTCTTCTTCCTGTCCGGAACGGGCCCAGGCCAAAAACCTTTCCCTGGCTCCGGGACGGTTATTCAAAAATTCGCTGACAATAACCGTGGCCTGAAAATCAGGAGACAACGGGTCGGCAATCACCGCGCTCAACCCATGGCCGATGAGATTGCTGAGGAAGGTGAGATTGACCACCCGTCTTCTGGGCAAACCATAAGAAACATTGCTCAGCCCGGCCACAGTCTTGAAGCCGGGAAATTCTTTCCTGATAAGC
>CAZDZU010000110.1:0-6366 GCA_964509995.1 uncultured Eubacteriales bacterium
ACGGTTTGCACCTGACCGGCGAAAACTTCAGGCCGATCCATTTTCAACTCATCGACCAGAGCGGTCTGCCTCCGGCTCTTACCCAGCTCGATCATTATCTTTTCCTTTCGCAGCTTCAGTCTTTTGGCCTGGCCCTCGTTCTGACTTTTATCATCATGCTGCTCATCCGGAAATCGCTGAAGCTGGGATTGATTTCCATAACGCCGATTGTCTTTACGCTGGGCGTTGTTTATGGCTTTTTCGGTCTGGCTGGTGTTGAGCTTGATTACGTAACTATGATGGTGGCCTCGGTGTCAATCGGCGTAGGCATAGATTATTCCATTCATTTTGTTCACGGGGTGACGAGAGGATTAAAAGAGGGGCTGTCCCGCCAGGAAGCCGTTGCGGCTTCTTTCAGGGAGAAGGGCGGGGCTATCATGGCCAACTCTCTGGCCGTGATGCTTGGGTTTGCCGTTCTGCTGCTGGCCTCGATGAGTCCGCTGCGGACCTTCGGGGCCATCATGGTTGCCTCTATGTTTCTGGCGGCATTTTCGGCCCTGACCCTTCTGCCTGCCCTGCTGCTGAAGGTGAAAATTGAATGAGAGAAACAAGGATGGTGGATGTAAGGTTAAGAGTTAAGGAAGTAATTGAGGCCCGATGGGTGTTGAAAATGAAAGACTGGCTCGAGATGGGTCAGGAAAGTTTGGGGCATTATTAGTCCTGAAACATGGATTGATGGATTTGCGAAAATTTTAATTATTGACATAAGGAGCAATAATATGAACAGCAGATTGTTTGCAATGGATATTATAAGGAGAAAGAACCTTTTCTCTTTTCTCATTCCGATGTTTCTTTTTTTTCTTATGCCAGCTGGCATGTCTTCAGCGCTTTTCGCGCAGAATCAGGCTGCAGAAATCATTAAAAAGGTAGAAGAGCAGACGATCGGCGAAAAAGCCCCGGCCGACCTTCAGGCTGAAATGATTATGATTATAAAAAACGCCAGGGGCGAGGAAAAACGGCGAGAGCTTATGGTCTGGGCCAAAAACAATCCCGACCGGGATAACTGGCGCCTGATGAAATTCCTGGCTCCGGCTGATATCAAAGACCTGGGCTTTCTGGTGCTGGCTGACGACCAGATGTACCTTTATCTGCCGGAATTCCAGCGGGTCAGACGTATTGCCTCCCATAACAAAAAGGAGAGCTTTGTTGGTTCGGATTTTTCCTACGACGACCTGGGAACGGCCGGCTTTTCGGCCTTTTTTGACCCGGAGCTTAAAGAGGAAAACGATAAATTTTACATCCTGGAACTGAAGAGAAAGCCGGGAGCAAAGAAGCAGTATTCAAAGATAACGCTGGCCGTCGACAGAGAAACTATGATGCCGGTCAGAGCGGAGCTTTATGACGACAGCGGTCAGCTTTTCAAGGTTGAAACACAGGAAAACAGCCGGATTGGCAAATACTGGGTGCCGACGAAATTTATTATGGAAAATGTAAAGGCGGGGACCAGCACGGTTCTGGAACTCCGGAACGTAAAAGTCGATCAGAACCTGAGCCTGGAAATTTTTACAGAAAGGAATCTAAAGAGAAGTGTCAGCCGGTAGGATCAGGCGATGAAGGCAGAGCTTCAGTTTAATGGCTATTACGCAGATAATATTTAAGAGGCTGCAAGAAGTGCAATCCTAAATTTCATAAAAGAAAGAAAGTTCAGGGAGGTTCAGGATGAAAACAAAAAGCCGAATTAAAATTATCAGAGGAATTAACCGTAAGAATAGAAAGAAGCTTCAGAATAAGCTCATCCTGTCCGGGCCGAAATTATGGCCTCGATTAATTACTACTATTATAGTAGGAATTAGTCTTCTCTGGCTGACTGCCTGGCCCGTGTTTGCTCAGACGGCCTTTGATTTTTCGGGGATGGTCAAGCTGTTTCTTTCTTTGTATGCTTCCAGCAATCAGGCGGGTCCATATTTCTTCCATGAGAGCGGAGATTTTGCCTTCAAGCGCCTGGAGGGGAGATTCAAGCTGCAGGCTCGTCTGTCCGACAATGTGTCTGCTCATGTTCGACTGGATGCCTTTTCCAGTCCGGATGCCATTTTTTCAGACGGCAGTTTTCCGGAGTCAAGCTCTCTGGCCAGCCCGACGGGAACCGAGCCTTATGAGCTTTCGCTTTATGAAGCTTATATTAAAGTCAATCATTTCCTGCTTAAGAATCTTGACCTTACGGTCGGGAAGCAGCGGATTCAGTGGGGAACAGCAGACAAATTGAATATCGTGGATAATCTGAATCCTGTCGATTTTGCCAATTATTTGACTTTTGATCCCGATTATTATCTCGAACGTCGGCCTCAAACGGCCTTAAATCTTGAGTATTATGCCGACCGACACAGCAAGCTGCAGGTCGTCTGGCTGCTCGGACGGCAGTACTCGCCCCTGCCGGTAGGTTTTTCCGAGATGCTAAAAGCGAACCTGTCGATGTTGCCGCAGCCGGAAATAAACCTGGGCGCGGAGACTTCCAGCCTGAAGAACACCAATTTTGGCTTGCGGTTTTCAACCAACCTGTTTAATGTGGATCTGGGGTTGAGCTATTATTGCGGCAATTACAGTCTTCCTTACATTCAGGGCGTTGAAATCAGCTCGCCCCTGCAACCGGCGCCGACCGAGGTTTATTTTAGCTATCCAAAAAAGCAGGTGCTGGGGCTGGACCTGGCGGGCGAAGTTAAATCGGTGGGATTCTGGGCCGAAGTGGCCCGGGTACAGCCGCAAAAAACTCTGGGCTGGTTGAATACCTATCTCCTGATCGGTAACGAAATATTCCCGATTAATTCTGTGTTCCCTCTGCTGAAGAGCGACTACTGGCAGTGGGTGGCTGGAATTGACTACACTTTTTCTTTAGCCAGCGGGCTTTATGTCAATTTCCAGTATCTGCACGGGCTATTCGATGAGGCGGCTTTCAGCGGACAGGCAGAAAGCTATTTCGGGTTGAGGAAAGGAATGTGGTTCGGTCAGGTGCAGGATTATCTGGCCGGACGGGCCGAACTGAGGATGCTCAAAGGCGACCTTAAAGCGAGCTTGAATTCGATGATAAGTCCGGGGTCGAAGGAATCCAGTCGGGCTTCGGCAATTTTTTATCCGTCGCTGGAGTATAAGGTGCACGATGCAGTTTTTGTTCAGGCTGGAGCAATACTGGCCACTGGCCATGAAAGCCTCTCCAAGTTCGGCGGCTTCAGCCGCGATCGCCTCATTTACCTTATGACCAAAGTCACCTTTTAAAACGGGGGACACAATACTCATTCCCCATTTTTTTGTAGCAATAAAACCCGTGATAAAACCCGTGACACCTTCCATATTTCCATATTTTTTTGCCGCCAGAAAATTGGGGACACCATCTATATTTCCTGATTTTCATTGGTCGGCCTTATTTATTAGGCATTATTGTCTGGTGCTTAAAGCACGCTACAATGATTCAGATTAGGTTAAGAAATATGAGAATGTTGATTACGTCCCTGATTATATACTCCGGTTTCTGCCATGTCTTCAGCTTTCTGACTCCGATTTTTTGGTTCCAATAAGGCCGCAAAACTGGAAATATAAATTGTTTCCCTGTTTTACGGTTTTATGGAGCTTAAAAAAATTGGTGAATATGTATTGTGTCCCCCGTTTTTGATAAACTTAATCATTAATGAGAAGGAATGAAGTCTGGGTTTTTTTCCTGCTGCCCTACCTGCTTGTTGTTGGAATTTTCAGCCTGGTCTCCCACCTGAACCGCCAGGCGATCCAGCAGGGCGTCGAAACCTTAGCCAAGGAACAGCTTCAGGCGACTGCTTCCATCCTGAAAGTTAATATTAAAGAGCTTATTGACCGGAAGCTACCACCCTCGCAGATACTCGAAAGCTTTGCCGGCCTGGAGGACATCTATTTCATAGCTCTGCTGGATGATCAGGAAAGAATCCTCGACTGGCATTCGAAGTTTGAGGGATACCTCCCTTTTTCCCGACGCGACCGCCCGGCCGCCGAGTTCTGGATAATAGATTCTCCGATCGGGTCGATCTTTAACCATTACTCGTCTTTTGCCACTTCGGACGGGCTTATTTATCATCTTTATCTCGGTTATTCGCTTGAAAATCTCGATCGGCTGCTTGCCCGTTCCCGGAGAAATTTCTGGCTGCTGCTGGGAATTCTGGCCGTGGCCGGATTGATAATTTTTGCCGGAATCTACCGACTGCATGCCAGTTTTCAGAGAGCTTCGATGGAAGCTATAAAGCAGGCTGAGGAGAAAGAGAGGTTCAGGGAAATCTCCGGGTTTACCGCTGGAGTTGCCCACGAAATCAAAAACCCGCTCAACAGTCTGGCGCTGTTGTTTGAACTTCTGGAGAAAAAATCGCCACCCGAGCTGTCAAGGCAGGTGGAGCGAGGCAAAGGAGAGGTCCAGAAAATTGCCGCGGTAATTGACCGCTTTTCTGAAATAATTAAGCCTTTAACCCTGAAGAAGGAAGACATCAATTTAAGTGAAATTTTAAAGGAAGAAATAAGCAACCTCCGGATTCTGGCCGGGGAGAGAGCGGTGGCTATTGAACTTAAAACTACCGAGAGCATCAGTCTCCAGGGAGACCGTCTGCTGCTCTCGCGAGTTGTGTCCAATTTAATCAAGAATGCCATAGAAGCGTCGAGCGCGGGTCAGAAAGTTACCGTTCAAGCAGAATCCCGAAAAGGCAGAGCGGTTCTTTCCGTCGCTGATGAAGGTAAAGGAATAGAGTCTGATCAGGCCCCCGCGATTTTTGAGCCTTTTGTTTCCTTCAAGGAGTCCGGTCTCGGTGTCGGCCTGTACCTGGTAAAAAAGATAGTTGAAGCCCACGGCGGAAAAATTTATTTTAAGAGCAGGTCGGGCAGGGGGACAGAATTTATAGTGGAGCTGCCAGGAGGTCACCATGGTTGAAAAGAAGGGGATAATTCTTGTGGTTGAAGACGATGAAATGCAGCGGGAACTGATTTCAGAGAACCTCAGGCAGTCCGGTTATCAGGTTTATGAAGCCGTCAGTGGTAACGAAGCCCTCGAGCTAATAGGTCAGCAACCGGTGGAAATAGCTGTGGTAGATTACAAACTGGGGAGTGAGTCGGGCCTGGAATTGATCAAGGAAATTAGAAAAAGAAACCCGATTGTAACTCCTATTATGGTCACAGCTTTCGCCAGCATTGAGACCGCGGTCGAAGCCATCAAACAGGGAGCTTATGATTATGTGGTCAAGCCGGTGGATTTTCAGAAATTCCTGCTGATTTTAGAGCGGGCCAGAGAGAGGTTCAGGCTGCAGCGAGAAGTGGTTGAGCTTAGGAACCGACTGGAGGAAAAATTCAGCTTCAAGAATTTTGTCTTCGCCTCAAAAGCCATGGAGCGGGTGGCTTTGCTCATCTCCCGGGCTGCTCGCAGCGAGGCGACTGTCCTGATAACTGGAGAGACTGGAACAGGCAAGGACCTGATTGCCAGATTGATTCATTTTTCTTCAGGCCGGAGCGCCGGACCTTTTCTGGCGGTGAACCTGCCGTCAATTCCGGAGACTCTGGTGGAAAGCGAGCTTTTCGGAGCGGAAAAAGGAGCTTACACCGATGCCCGGGAAAGGAAGATCGGAAAATTTGAGGCAGCTGACGGGGGAACTCTTTTTCTCGATGAAATTGGCGACCTGAGCCCGGCCGTCCAGGTGAAGCTCCTGCGCTTCCTGCAGGACCGGGAATTTTATCGGCTGGGTTCAACGAAACCACTTAAAGCCGATGTTCGGATCATTGCCGCCACCAATCGAAATCTGGAGAAACTGGTCAGCGAGGAGAAATTCCGGGCAGACTTGTATTACCGTTTGAACGTCATAAGGATCGATGTCCCGCCGCTTCGGGAAAGAAAAGAAGATATCCCCCTTCTTGTGGACCATTTCATCCGCGAATTCAGCCGCCGCGAAAAAAAGAACATCCGGGGAATATCGGCTGAAGCTCTGGACCTGCTGATGAAACATGATTTCCCGGGAAATGCCCGTGAGCTGGAAAATGCGATCGAGCGGGCGGTGATTTTCGCCGAGGGAGAAATTATCACCCGGGCCGACCTGCCGGTCTTTCTGGAAATAAGATCAGAACAGGAGCTGGCGGCTTTAGGACCGGATTCTTCAAGACCTCTGACTGAAAAGGAGAAGGAACTGGAAATAAAGGAAATCAAATGGGCACTGGAGAAAAGCGGCGGAGTCAAGAGCCGGGCGGCCAGGCTGCTCGGCATCACCGAGCGCATGCTCTCTTACAAGATGAAAATATATGGCTTATAAAACGGGGGACACAATACTCATTCCCTAATTTTATCTAACCATATTAAATTGGGGACACCATCTATATTTCCAGTTTTTTGTCGGAAGGCTTAAG
>CAZDZU010000111.1:0-3940 GCA_964509995.1 uncultured Eubacteriales bacterium
CAGTGATACTCCCCCCGACATAGGTGAGTTCAGGCCGTCTCGGACGGCCTCCCTTTTTGCCGATTTCTCTCATAGCTTCCGAATATAATTCATGAGTGCGTTCTCCTCCTTTTTTACCGATACGCCGGTAAAACTCACTACCATATCGCTCTCTTGTAGCTGTTCCACCCCGCCTCCCCGCATCTTGAACCGAGATCTTATCGTCTATACCCATCTCGCCTCCCATCGCTCTGCTGACATCAGTTACTCTGCCAGAAAATATAGCGACGATAATAATTTCCTGAGGAGGAGGACGATGAGAAGCATTCGAAAGCCAGGTCATCTAATCAGGGTTTCTGCAACCCTGCTTTGGGTGATTATCTGCCTGCTCCTGACTTCTGGCCTGCTTCCCGGTTCCCAGGGTAAGTCCCGGGAGCGCGATCAAAATGTTCGCCCGGCCCGTGATGATGTCGGCTTCTGCTGGAACGCAGAGAGCATGAAAATCCTGGTTGATTATCTGGCCAGCCAGGAAAAAGAGCGTTTCCGGGCTGAGGAGCTGGTAGCAGCCATTTCTCCCCACGACGATTATCTGTATGCCGGGCGGCTCTACTATCCGCTTTTCAACCTCATCCGGGCTAAGGAGGTCGTTATTTTCGGGGTGACTCACGGCACTGTCAGAACAGAAATAAAAGGACTGGACAGCCTGCTCATCCTGGATGATTTTGAATTCTGGCCCGGAGTTCTGAAACCGATCGAGATTTCGCCTCTGAGGACATACCTGAAAGAACGGCTGAAAAAAGACCTTTTCATCGTCAACAACCGGGCCCACGAGCTGGAACATTCCATCGAAGCCCTCCTCCCCTTTCTGCAATATTTCAATCCCGACCTGAAAATAACTCCAGTCATGGTGGCCCCGATGCCGCTGGATAAGATGGAGGAAATTTCCAGGGAGCTGGCCGGCATCATCACTGCCTATATAAAAGAAAACAGGCTTCGGCCCGGCCGCGATATTTTTTTCCTGATTTCGGCCGATGGCAACCACTACGGAAAAGACTTCAACAACCTGGCCTTCGGCGAGGGACAGGAAGCCTGGGAAAAAGCCCTGGCCTTTGACCGGAAGCTGATAGACAGCTACCTGACGGGCCGGGTCACCGGGAAAAAAGTTGCCGGCCTGACCGGGGAACTCTGGGGAAAGACCTATCTTGACTACAAAAGCTCCTACTGGTGTGGCAAGTATTCCATTCCATTCGGTCTGCTGACAGTTGAAAAAGTGATAAGACAAAGCACCGGACAGACCGTTCGCGGCGAGTTAATCAGATTCTCGGATACCTACAGCGAAGGAGTGCTGCCGCTCAAGAAAATAGGGCTGGGGACCACCGCTCCCTTTTCCCTGCGCCACTGGGTAAGTTTCTGTTCCATCGCCTATTATCTGGAATAAAATCGCCCTGAGCATAGAGCGGAGGGTGAATTTAAGTGGCTCTCAATCGGTCGGGCCACCCGATTCTATCAGGCCTTAAATAAGATAGCACTTCTCCCGGTCCTTGCCGGGTGATTATCAGTTATCCCGGGCCTTCTGACTTAGACCTGATAAGGTCTTCTCCCCGGCTCATAACAACCGCTGCCCTATTAATAACAGAATACCTGAGATACCGGGTTAAATTTTCCGCAAAATATTTTATCGAACAAATATCGGCAGAGTCCCTTTCGGAATGACTCTGCCTGCGGCCGGCTCGATAAGGGCGAAATAGCCCGCTATCAATGAGAATAAAAGTCGAGAAATCAGGAAATGTGTATTGTGTCCCCCGTTTTCAGGCTTTGCCCAGAACCATGGCCAGGAGGGCCATCCTGACATCAAGTCCGTATTCCATCTGCCGGAAATAGGCAGCCCGGGGGTCTCTGTCGACTTCCATGGCTATTTCATTCACCCTGGGCAGCGGGTGCATAACGATCATTTTTTCTTTGGCCTTTTCCATGGTTCTGGCGCTGATAACGTAGGCGTCCTTGACCTTTTCGTATTCCTCCAGGTTTTCAAATCTTTCTCGCTGAACTCTGGTCACATAAAGGACATCGGTCTCGGGCAGCACCTTGTCCATAACTGTATATTCCTTCTGCGGCAGACCCTTTTCTTCCACTTCCTCAATTACATCCCGGGGCATGCGCAGCACCTCGGGCGAGACGTAATTTAGCTTTATATTCCTGAACCGGGTCAACAGCCTGGCCAGCGAATGCACCGTCCTTCCGTATTTCAGGTCGCCCAGCATGGTCACGGTCAGGTCGTCCAGCCGGCCCAGCTCTTCCCGTATGGTGAACACGTCCAGCAGAGCCTGGGTAGGATGTTCGCCCACGCCGTCTCCGGCATTTATCACCGGCTTTCCGGCATACTGGGCGGCCAGGGCGGCCGAACCTACTTCCGGATGCCTGATGACGATGACGTCGGCATAAGCGGCCAGGGTTCTGGCCGTGTCGGGCAGGCTCTCTCCCTTGGCCACCGATGAGTATCGCACCTCGCTGATGGGAATGACCGCTCCTCCCAGCCGCTGCATGGCCGCCATGAAGGAGGCGAAGGTTCTGGTTGATGGTTCGTAGAACAGGTTGGCCAGAATTTTTCCTTTGAGCAAATCAAAAGTGCCTATTCTTTCAACCATGACCCGCATCTCGTGAGCCACGCTGAAGATGTATTCCAGATCGGCTCTGGTGAACTGCTTCACCGATAGGATATCCTTGCCATACCAGGGCGCAGTTTGCTGGTCGCCAAAGGGCAGATAGGGACTTTGTGGTTTGGTAGGCATCCTGACTCCTTATATAACTCTCCAGATTTAATTTGCCTTTAATATATTTAACCGCCGGCAGCCTGTCAACCTGCCCATTCTTTCAGGCACAGACATGGTATCCAGGGTAAGGGCAGTATCTGGAGGCAGCGTGGTGGTCAGCCAGCTATGGGGACAGGAGGTGAAGAAGCGAAGGGATTTATCAGGCTGGCACTTGAAAAAGCAGGTCTTCTTCCGGGCAGAGTTCTGATAAAGCTCTTAACCGGAAGAAGAAAGCCCGATGACCGGATATTTACATCCCTGGATATCCCGAGCTTTACAGACTTGTGGCAGAAGGATCGGGCTGACAACCCGCCACCTGGCCGCCTTTGTCGCCGCCGGCGATTATCTCCTCCTGCTCCCTTCAATTGATGATGACCTTGCCAATCATTAGCAGAAGATAATCGCCTCTAAACAGCTAAAACCTAAAAACAAGCCCCGGGAGATAACTGGGTCGATATTCAGGACATAAAAATCAGGGGAAAGGAATGACAAGCCGGAAATGTATTCTGAGGATAATCAGGCGAGGCAAAAAAAACAGGGAATAAACAACCTTCCCCTCAAAGATATTTTTTCCAGTCAGTCTTCTCGAATTCCAGCTCAAACACCAGGCCCCTTACCAGAACGGCCACTGAAGCTCGTTCCCTGTCCCGGGCCCGGCTATATCTTATAACCAGGAGGCAGGCTTCCCTGACGGCACCCCGGCTGAGAATCTCGGCCTCGACAGCTTCGCAGCCTGACCTGCCCGGCCCGGTTTTTCCTTCCTGAATCTGACGAATCATAAGACCGAGGTCCGGGCCCGGCCAGATTTCCTTTTTTCCGGTCCCGGCTCGGGCTGGAATATCTGACCCGGATTGGCTTTCTGGCCGTTCCTTAAGAATTTCAACGACTCTTGTTTCCCCGCTGGCGCCTTCTTCGCCTCTCCCATCTGCCGGATGTCTGATTCCCTCTTTCAACCTGACCGCTGCCAGCGGACCTTTAATCCCGGACGTAGTTACAAGTATATCGTTCTTGCCGGCTACCCCGGCAATTCTTTCGTTTTCCCGCTCATTCCTTCCGACGACTATCAAGCCGTCAGATTCAAAAAAAATCCGGCCGGATTTTATTAATTCTATATCTTTAGGGGCTATCTCCCGCCCCAGGATAACCATTGT
>CAZDZU010000111.1:3950-6328 GCA_964509995.1 uncultured Eubacteriales bacterium
GCCTCTCAACCGTCTGGCCCGGGCAGCAAAGCCGGGGTCGGTCAGGAGGCAGCCCCCGGCCGGGGTCGGGTATTCTTTAAGTCCGTACTTTTCTGCCAGCTCCATCTGTTTCTTTCTGGAACGGCCATAGATATCAAGAAGTTTTCCTCTGTCCACCAGACCTTTTTCTTCCGGAGTGGTGGCCGGCAATAATTTAGCCGACAGTGGCCTGAGCACCAGGCCTTTTATTCCGGACAGCTTTTCCACTATGGCCAGGGCCTGACGATTCTGGGATTTCGGTCTTTCGCCGACCACTTCGCCAGTGGCCACAAAATCGGCCTGATAGTCTTCGAGCAGCCGCCCGGCTATCCTGACCATCTGCCCGTGGCAATCTATGCAGGGGTTGAGCTGCCGGCCGTAACCATACTTCGGGTTTTCCACGATTTCTATTTGCTCCCGGCTGATATCAACCAGCACCAGCGGCCAGCTCAGTTTTTCAGCCACCCTGACCGCTTCATCCGCTCCAAAAAACTGGCTGCGGAAAGTCAGCCCGACAATCTCTACCCCCTGTTCCTCTAACAATTTTCCGGCCAGGATACTGTCAAGACCGCCAGAGAGAAGAAGAAGAGCTCTGGCTTTTTTCTTCTTCTTTCCCGGTTTCCGGATTTCTATGATTTCCATTGCAGTTACTTTTTTCTTTAAGTAAGAAGTCTGCCGGGATGGCGAGCTTCCCCGACCGACTGCTCTCATCATATCAGAAAGGCTCGAGGAGAATAAGCGGGACCGGCCATCAATCCGGGGTGTACTCGCAATTTTTTAATTCACCCGACAAAGCGTTAATCGCTCTGAAAAAGTCGGCCGGACCTGCTTCCACTTCTCATCTGAGAGCCCTGTCCATTTTTTACCCTGATCTGATGAAAGAATCCCTTATTCGCCGGCAACGGCTGGGCGACTGTCCACCGGTCAATCAAGCCAGATTATATTCTTTGACTCCTGACGGCAGGCCAGCTGTGTTATTTATAAACCTTGATACATCCTGGCCATCCCTGCCGGCAAGCTGCAGCCTCAGTGTTTCATCCCGGCCATCTTCCTTATCCTGCTCCTTCTGGACAGCCACTGTACCAGACCGAAGGTCCAGGGACAGCGCATCAGGAATGAAATTATCCTGTTCCGTAAACCGGGGACGACAATCACTCTGTTTCCGCCGAGAGCCCGCAGTGAGATTCTGACCACTCGGTCGGCTTTCATCCACAAAAATCCTGGAATGGCTTCTTTATTCATCCCGGCCGCCTGATGAAATTCGGTATGGGTCAGACCCGGGCAGAGAGCCTGAATCTTAACCCCCTTGCCGAGCAGTTCATTCTGGAGATTAACCGAAAACATGGCCAGGAAGGCCTTGGTCGAGCTATACATGGCTCCGGAAAACGGGCTGAAGGCAGCCACCGAAGAAACATTTATAACCGCACCCCGCTTTTTTTGCATCATGGCCGGAAGAGCGGCCCGGGTCAGAAGCACTGTGGCTGTTATATGAACCTTAATCATTTGTTCGGCCTCCCCGGTTTCATCCCTGGAGAAGGAGCTTTTCCCGCCGAAGCCGGCGTTGTTTATCAGCAGGTCCAGGTCTTCGGTTTGCCTGATTTTTTCCACCAGAGAACTCAAATCATAATCCCGGCTCAGGTCGGCGGGGAAAACTTCGACCGAAACTCCGTGTTTCTGGCTCAAGTCCAGGGCCAGCCTCTCCATGCGGTCTTTCCTCCTGGCCACCAGGATCAGGTCGGTCCCGGCTGCCGCCAGCTGCCGGGCGTACTCCTCACCCAGTCCGGCCGAAGCTCCGGTTATCAGGGCTTTCCGGTAGGATACTTTCATTTTTCTCAACTCCGCTTTTCTTGTAATTTTTTATAAAGGTTCGCCTTTCCCTTATCTTTATCCCCGCTATAACAAGATTTTTCTGTTGAGATGGACCGTGAACCTGAAAACCGTCTTCCGGCATTTCCGGCCTCGGCCCGGTCTCTTTTCAGCCCTTTTTCTTCAGTGTCTCCAGAATTTCAGATAGCAGTTTAACTTCTGCCGACGGCTCGGGAGCCGGAGCGGCGGCTGCTTCCTGCGCTTTTTTCTTATCCCTCAATTCCTGGATCTTTTTCATCGGAACCACAATGGCAAAATAGATGACCGCGGCCACAATCAGGAAATTGACAACGGCATTGATGAACTTGCCCAGGGCTACCGGGCCCAGGAAGATTCCGGAAAAATCTGGTTTGCCAAAAATGGCTCCGATCAGGGGAGTCAGCACATCCCCGACCATCGAGTTGACGATCTGGCTGAAAGCCGCCCCGATGATGACGGCCACAGCCAGGTCAACCACGTTACCACGCATGATAAACCCTTTGAACCCTTTGAGC
>CAZDZU010000112.1:0-6204 GCA_964509995.1 uncultured Eubacteriales bacterium
AGATAAATCTGGAGGCGTCGCGGAATGAATCCCACAGGCTGCCCGGAATCTTGCCGATCACAACCCCGGTCCAGGGGTTGTCGTCCTGGTAGATGAGGCGGTCGCCAGAGATCCCCGGGCTCCAGTAAGAAAAATTCAGGTCGAGTTTCGGAAGCATCTGATTGCGGGCAAAATCATAATCAAATTTCTTGCTCTCGATGGTCAGGCTGTCTATCTGCAGGTCGGGACGCATGAGAAGCGCCGTTCGCAGGGCTTCGTTCAGGTCAACCCTGACTGGCCTGAATTCCGGCCTTTCAGTCGGAACCAGACTGACCGAGCTCAGTTCCTGACCGCTGGCCAGATTCAATATGACCTTGAGCCGGTCTTCAGCCGTCCGGACCGCGGCTTCAGCCTGAACGATTTCGGCTTCTCTCTGGGAGACGGCCGCCTGGACATTTAATATTTCGATGGCTGCTTGCTGTCCAACTTCAATTTCTTTCCTGGTCTTGGTCAGCTGGTCCCTGGCCAGTTGCAACGACTGCTGCTTGACCTTTAAGTTCTCCCGGGCCAGGACCAGGTTCCAGTAGGCTTCTTCCACCTGGTAGATGGTTTCCATTACCTGGCTCCTGAGCTGAGCCTCGGAAATAGCATAATTCTGGCGGGCGATTATGATCTCCCGTTTGGCCACCCGCGGGCCAAAATTCCGGAGCAGCGGTTGATTAAAATCAAAGCGCAGCTGGGTGTTGTAATATGGATTAAAGAGCTGGAACAACTGGTTGGTATTTGTGCTGTAATTGGACATGGCTACAGAAAATGTACCGCCGATGGATAGCCGCTGGGAGAGTCTGGTTTCATAATTCTGAGAGGAGGTAATGTAGGTACCAGAGCCCTGAATCCACCAGGTCGAAGGTTGTTCGGTGCGGTTGCTGCCGTAGCTCAGTTCCAGGCTTGGAAGGAAGACTTCCCTGGCCAGAGAAATATTGTCTCCGGCCTTTTCTGTGGAATACACTTCGGCAATCAGGTTGAGGTTATGCTTAAGAGCCCGGAAGATGGCTTCGTCCAGGCTGAGAGCAATTTCCCCGGGTTTCTTTTCCTGGGCTGCAAGCCCCGATACCAGCAGGAAAAAGATCGACAGAACAGCTGTCATATTTAATGTTTTTCTTGCCATGCTTATCACCTCAAGCCTCCTGACTTCGTTCCCGTTGCCGTTCTGAAATCAAGTTTAACAGAAGCGACTCGGGCAAATCAAACTTAATTCTCTCATTAATAATACGATTCCGGACAGTGAAAGTTACAACCTGTGGCTCATCAATACACAGACGCAGCCGGGAGATGGATTTTCCCGCTGAAGGCTCCCCAAAAATTTAAGATGGCCGGGGCCTGGCCGGGGAGGAACTGTCCACCTGACCGGCAACCCGCCGGAATCATGAATGAGTTGAGCCGGGCCAGAGTGTAAAAAAGCCGGACAAAAGATTTTCTGCCTGGTCAGGAGAGAGAACCGCCCCGGTCTGCCTCTTATCATAACCTATCTCGGATAGGCATCCAGGTCCAGGTCAGTGGAGGTGGAGGGAGAAGCCAGGTATCTCTTCCAGGCCAGGGCCCCGACCATGCCGGCATTATCGGTGCACAGACGGGGCGAGGGAACAAAAGACGGCAACCTGTAGCTTTCGGCCAGCTCGGAAAACCTGGTCCGCAGTCTGGTGTTGCGGGCGACCCCACCGCAGAGAATCAGGGAAACCGGCCGGAATTCTTCCAGTGCTCTGTGAATGTTTTCCAGCAGGGCCCTGACCACCGTTTCCTCAAAGCTGGCCAGGAAATTCCCGAGTTCCGGATGTTCTTCGTGCAGTCCATGTTCGCGGATAATCTTCAGGGCAGCAGTCTTGAGGCCGGAGAAACTGAAATCATAGCCGGCAGTTTTCATCCTGGGAAGGGAAAAATGGAAACGGGCACTGTCTCCGCCCCGGGCCAGTCTTTCAATGACCGGGCCGCCCGGATAGCCCAGCTTCAGAAACTTGGCCACCTTGTCCAGGCACTCTCCGGCCGCATCATCGCGAGTCTTACCAAGCAGCCTGTAGGCAAGCGGTTTTTCCAGAAAATAGAGAGAAGTGTGCCCGCCTGAAACCAGCAGGGCCAGCACCGGAAAGTCAATCCGGCTGTTTTCGAGAAAGGGCGCCTCGATGTGGGCCTGGAGATGGTCAACGCCAATAAGGGGTTTCTTAGAATAATAGGCCAGCCCCTTGGCGAAGGTCAGTCCGACCAGGAGCGAACCGATAAGACCCGGTCCCTGGGTGACTGCGTACAGGTCGATGTCCTTCAGACTGACGCCGGCCTGAGTCAGGCTTTCCCCGATTACATAATCTATGGATTTTATGTGCTGGCGGGAAGCCAGCTCGGGCACCACTCCGCCGTAGGGCGAGTGGATTTCATCCTGCGAAAGGATGACGTTGCTGAGAATCCGACCGCTTTCCAGAACGGCGGCCGAGGTTTCGTCGCAGGAGGTTTCGACCGCCAGCAGGAACCGGGACTTTCTTCTTCCAGTCATTTGCTTCTCCGTAATTTATAGACAGGCACATTTTAGCCCAAGTCACGGGCCATGACTACTTTCAGGACCGGGTTTCCAGTCTCTCCCCCGGGGCGGGAGCTCCCTCCGGGTCACCGGCAGTGCTCTATAAGGCGCCATTTATCCCCGGCAGGAAGAAAATCCGGGAGATTCGACTGATAAAGATTTACGGGATATTTTCCAAGGCAATTTTTCCCGGACCGGGGCAGCGTGCAGCCACGCGTTTGCACTAATATTCCTTTTTATTCCCGACCATCCCGGAAATAAAAGGGCCACAGTCAGCCTCTGCATAATACCCGGATTAATTGAAGCTCAAGGAGTATCACCACGGAGTACGAGATAGGGTAAAAGAAAATTCAATCCCTGCTACTGATAAAATACTGCCCTCAGACCTGCAGCACTCCCGGGAAATCGCTGGTGAAATCACCTGACCATCAGCAAGCAGGGCAGGTAATAAAGATTATTTCCCCACCACGAACCAAGAGCACCTTTCCCCGGCTTTTTACTATGCTCGCTGTCGCTCCTTCATCATTCTGGTTATAGCCGGGCTGAATGGCGGGCGGATTATTCCCTTCTCGGTAATGATGGCCGAAATCAGCCGTCCCGGGGTAACGTCAAAAGCCGGATTCTTTACCGGCACGCCGGGCAGGGTGATCAGCTGCCCACCTATACTACGGACCTCGTCGGCCTTTCTTTCCTCGATCGGAATATCACGGCCGCTGCGGAGCCGGAAATCGAAGGTGCTGAGCGGGGCAGCCACGTAGAAAGGAAGGCGGTGCTCGCGGGCCAGCACGGCCAGAGAGTAGGTCCCGATTTTATTGGCCGTGTCGCCGTTGCGGGCGATCCGATCGGCCCCGACGATAACCAGGTCAATCTCTCCGCGCTCCATCAACCAGCCAGCCATGTTATCGGTTATCAGAGTAACCGGAATCCGGTCGCGAACCAGCTCCCAGACAGTCAGCCTGGCTCCCTGGAGAAAAGGCCTGGTCTCGCCGGCCAGAACCTTAATTCGTTTTTTCCGGGCGAAAGCTGCCCTGATAACCCCCAGGGCTGTGCCGTAACCGGCCGTAGCCAGTGCCCCGGCGTTGCAGTGAGTTAATATGGTCGCCCCCTCAGGAATCAGCGCCGCTCCGTATTCTCCTATTTTTTTATTGATTTCGAGGTCTTCCTTTTCCACGGCCCGGGCTTCGGCCAGCAAAACCTTTTTTAACCGGTTGAGGTCTGTTTTCTTATTTTCTTCGAAGACCTTTTTCATTCTCTCCAGAGCCCAGAAAAGGTTTCTGGCCGTCGGTCTGGTTTGCCACAGACGCTGGTAAAACCTGCTAAATTCGCCCTCCGGGTCAGCCCCCTTTTTCAGGCCCGCTATTCCCAGAGCCAGTCCGTAGGCGGCCGCTATCCCGATGGCCGGAGCCCCACGGATCGCCATATTCTCTATCGCCCGGGCCACTTCTTCCACTGTCTTAAGAGTGAGATACTCTTCCTCCCAGGGTAGCCGGCGCTGGTCGACCATCATCAGGGCTCCGTTTTTCCAGGCTATTGCCGGCAGCATGCTTACCTCCTTTTCCAGTCCGGAGTTTCCTCGTCCGCCCATTTCCATTTATTTATCCAGAGACGATAAGCGCGGCTGAATTCAGTCCACGACTCGCCGGTCAGGGATTCCTTAAGCTGGCGGTAACAGAAGACAATCTGATTGTCGTTATCGCGATGGAGGTCCAGTTTCGGCAGCCCCAGTTCCCTGGCCATGACCGCCGCTTCGAAGCTCTCCCGGTATTTCCCCTGGTGGCTGAGAAGCTGGGAAAGAAGATAATGATAGTAACCGCAGGCCGGGTCCAGCTCCAGGGCTTTCTCTACTATTCCGATAGTTTTAGTAAGATATTTTTCCTGCTCCTTTTCCGGCAATGAGGGCAGCAATTCCAGCTGGCTGTCAATCATCCGGCCCAGAGCGGCCCTGACCACAGGAGAAAACCTGCCCCGCTCAGCCAGGATGGAAAACTGACGGATAGCCGGCTCGGTCAGGCCCTGTTCCTGAAAGGAAACAGCCAGCCCGTAAAGGCTGACCTCTCTGGCCCAGCTTTCGGCCTTTTCCTCGCCCAGGGTTGCGGCCAGGCTGAAACTCCGACTGGCCTCCGTCCATCGGGCCAGATTAACCTCGGCCAGACCCCGGAGCAGGTAGGCCTGGGCCGAAGGTCTCTTCCTAATCTCGTTTTCAGCTTCTTCCAGAGACTTCTTATAGAGCGCTGTGGCCTCGTCAGTCCGGAAGGACCTTTCCCGCTCCTGGGCCGCAGCCAGGTGGAGTTTGGCTTTCTGGAGCGAGGAAGAACAACCAGAGAAAAGCAAGGTCAGAGCCAGTAAAACCCCTGCCCCCGACAGAATCTTTTTGTTCAAAATCGTTTGCCGCCAGACCTTAACCATCATCTATCCCCCGTCTTCTTCCCAGGTTAAATCTTTTCCATGGCCTTCTTCAGAAGCTCCCGGACCTCATCCTCGCCGAGCAGGGACCAGCCCAGACTGAGGAATTCACCGCAGATCCCCTCCAGCGTAGGCCAGAATTTTTTCCGGCCACCGGCCGCCTTGATTTCCGACAGGGCTGCTTCCAGCCGCGGCTTGAATCCGGCTGCCAGCCGGCGATAATCTTGATTTTTCAAATCGTCCGCGAACAGTTTTTGAAGGAACGGGTCCTGCAGCCCGAGCACCGGATAGAGGGCCCGGAAGGCCGGCCGCAGGGATCTTAAATCACCGGTGGCGATTTCCTGTTCATAGACAGACCTTAGCTCCGGGCTGGACTTAAAAAAATCCAGGACAAATTCGGCCGGCTTGTTCCTCAGAATATCCGGTTCCAGCCAGACCTTCATTTCCAGTATTTTCTTTTTAACTTCTCCCCGGCGGGTAACCGCCCAGACCAGGGAGGAGAAAAGGACCGGCAGCAGGGCCAGAGAATCGGCCGGGAAAAAATCACCGAGAATTTCTCTGGATTGTTTGAGGAAAGCAAGCAGCTTCTTTTCGTCCATTCCGCCCCCTTCAACTCATCTTCCAGGTCAGGCTGATTTCCGGCTGTCAGAAACCCGTTCAGGTCGACGCTCTGGCTATTATAACGGAAAAATCTATTTGACTTCCAGAATGGCCAGAAAAGCTTCCTGGGGAATGTCAACCCGGCCGACCCTTTTCATCCGCTTTTTGCCTTCCTTCTGTTTTTCCAGAACTTTCATCTTGCGGGTGTAATCGCCGCCGTAGAGCTTGGCCAGGACATCCTTCCGGAAGGGTTTAACCGTTTCCCGGGCGATGACCCGCTTGCCGATGGCTGCCTGCAGCACCACTTCAAACTGCTGACGGGGAATGGACTGACGCAGCCGTTCGACCAGCGAGCGGCCGACGCGATAAGCTTTGTCCTTATGGACTATAACCGACAGGGCATCGACCTCTTCATAATTCACCAGGATGTCGAGCTTGACCAGCGGGGCCTCCCGGTAACCGGACAGCTCGTAATCCATGGAAGCATAGCCCTGGGAGAGCGACTTGAGCTGATTGTAAAAATCAAAGACAACTTCGTTCAGCGGGACCAGGTAATCCAGGAGCACCCGGCTGGTTGAAATGTACTCCATTTTCTTCTGCACTCCGCGCCGTTCATCAAGAAGTCGGCGAGGCCGGCGACCTGTGCGTAGAGGTCG
>CAZDZU010000113.1:0-6079 GCA_964509995.1 uncultured Eubacteriales bacterium
AGGATGGGGCGGATAAAGCGTCCGGGATGAGGAGACGGGAGTGAACAGGAAGAATGAAGAATAAAAAATGGCAGAAAGGGAGTAACCAGAGAGAAGGATACCAGCACTTTAGAAGCGGGAGTTGGGCATGTTTATCCCGTTAAGAGTTCATTCGGTTTATAGCCGGGGTGAAGGCAGCCTGACCGTGGAAGAACTGATGCGGTTTGCTGTCCGTAACCGGCTTCCGGCCGTCGCCCTCACCGATGTGGCTTCATTCCATGGCTGGGGAAAATGGAGGTCTCTGAGTGGGGGCGGCAGTTTTAAGCCCATCTTTGGCTGCGAGCTGGAGCTTGATTTTCCGGACAGGGGCGGCCGCTATGTTTTCCTGGTGAGGGAGAAGAAGGGCTATCACCGGCTGGTCGAGATTTTCAACCGCCGGCAGTTTCTGGCACCTGAAGGACTCATAACAATTTTTATTCTCCCCTCCCGCCTTCCAATTTCAGAATCGGAGCTGGAAGAGTGGATGAGGGAGGTAAAGAAGATTCAGGAACAGGTTCCGGAGAATTTTTACCTCGGCTGTGGACTCGAGAATTTTGAAACCGCAGAGTGGCTTTCAGGCCGCGCCGGTATTCCGCTTCTCTGGGCCGGTCCGCTCAAGTATCTGACCAGCCCGGAACGCCTGGTTCTGGCCCGGGCCCTCGAGCAAAAAATTCCTTATCCTCCGGAATTGAAAAAACAATCTCCCCTTCTTAAAAATTTTGGCCCGGAGCAGGAAAAAATTGCCCTGAAAAAATACGGTGATCGCGTCGGAGAAGTTTTCCGCCGGCATCTGCAGGTGGTGGGAAAAATAGACTTCTCCTTCGAGGGAGTCGTCCCGCCTCTTCCGGCAGACCTTTTCCCCTTCACCCTGCGCCAGGTGATCGGCGAAAAGCTGGCCAGCCTCAGGAAGCTCAGCTGGAGGGAGAGGGAACGGGCGGTGAAGGAGCTTCGGGCGGTTGAGGAGAGCGGATTCGCTCCTTATTTTCTGGTGGTGCACGACGTGGTGGAGTTTGCCCGCCGCCGGGGTATTTACCACAACCTGCGGGGCTCGGGTGCCTCTTCCTACCTTGCCTATCTTCTGGGCATTTCGCGTCTCAATCCGGTTGAGTACGACCTCTATTTCGAGCGCTTCCTCAACCGCGGCCGGCCGGAACCTCCGGACTTCGACCTGGATTTTGAATCCGGGAGGCGGGATGAAGTCCTGGAGTATGTGCTCCAACGCTACGGTTCAGGAAAAACGGGGGCAGCTTATGTCTGCAGCCTGAAGAATTACCGGGCGCGCTCGGCTCTCTACGAAACCGCCAGAGCTTTCGGTATCCCGCCGGAGGAAGCCCGGGCGATGAGCAAAAAGGTGCCGATGTTTGCCGACCCGGCTTTCCTTCAGGAGATGCCACCGGCTGCCGGCTGTCTGGAAATCTGGAAGCTGGCGGCCGGTCTTTCCGGAGTGTTTGCCGAAATTTCGCTTCACGTGGGCGGGGTGATCCTCACCCCGGCGCCGGTTGACCGTTTCCTTCCGCTCGAAGAATCGGCCAAAGGACTTTTGATGTGTCATTACGACCGGGATACGGTGGAGGAGCTCCGACTGATCAAACTTGACCTTCTTTCCACCCGCGGGCTGACGGCCATTTCTGAAACCAGGAAGGCCCTGGGTTGGCGCGCCATACCGCCGGACGACCCGAAAACCTACGCCCTCCTGAGGGAAGCCCGGACGATCGGCTGCTTCCAGGTGGAAAGTCCGGCCATGATGAACCTGCTGCGCCGGATGAAACCGGAAAAATTTGAGGATTTAATCCACGCCTTAGCGCTCATCCGTCCGGGACCGACCGAGAGCGGGATGAAGGATGCCTATCTCCGGCGCCGGGAGGGAAGGCCGGTTCCGGAAGACCCGCTCCTCTCCCGGGTGCTCCCGGAAACCGGCGGTCTGATGTTTTATGAGGAGCAGGTGATGCAGGTGGCCGAAAGGGTGGCCGGTTTTCCGCCGGAAGAGGGGGAGTGCCTCCGGCGCCAGCTTAAAAAACGCCGGGTGGAAGAGTCGCTGCGGCGGAAATTTTTCGAGCAGGCCCGGAGCCGCGGTTATTCTGAAGCCGAGGTTAAGAGTCTCTGGCAGAAGATGGAAAAATTTTCCTCCTACTCTTTCAACCGGGCTCATAGCGCTTCCTACGCGCTGATGGCTTACGAGGCGGTTTACTTAAAAGCCCATTATCCGCTGGTTTACATGACGGCCGTGCTCAACGCCGGCGGCGGCTATTACCAGCTTCCAGAGTATGTGGAGGAAGCCAGACGTCTGGGGATAACCATCCTCGGTCCCGATGTCAACCGCAGCGGTTATAGATTTCAGGTGGAAGGGAAAGCCATCAGGGTGGGTCTCGGCCTGATCAAAAACCTCACCTTGAAGACTATCGAGAAGATAATAGAGGAGCGGGAAAAGGACGGACCATATCTCTCGATGGAAGATTTTCTCGGCCGGGTCAGGCCGGGGCAGAGCGACCTGCTGGCGCTGATCCAGGCCGGGGCCCTCGACTCGCTCGAACCCAACCGCAGCCAGCAGGTGCTGTCGTATTTTCACGGAGTTTCTGAGGTGAAAGTGGCGGACATGGCTGATGAGGAAAAGAGGAAACTTCAGCTGGAAAGACTTGGCTTCCTGCCATCGGGCGACCCGCTGGAGTTTCTCGACGGGCGGAGGCCGCCGCTGCGGATAGCGCAGCTTAAAGGGCTGGGCGGGCAGGTGGTTGAGCTGGCCGCAAGAATTGTTGACGCCCGGGAAATAAGGACAGCTAAGGGGCTAACTTATTTTTATCTCTTTGAAGACGAGACCGGGCTGGTCGAAGGAGTGGGGCAGAGGAAGGCTTTAGCCTTCGGCGCACCGCCGGTGTGTTTCCTCAGGGGTGAAGTGCGCCTTCAGGGAAATCTCCCCCGCCTTGTAAACTGTACCTTCCTCCGCACCTTCTGATCGCCTGCGGCTTTACAGACAATCTTATTCATCTTCTTTTTCGGCTGAGAGTAAAATTGAGGTTGCCGGATGTCCCTTTCCCCGGTGATAATTTTTTCTGCAGGTTGGTAATTTAACCGGTTGCCCGGACTAAAGTTAGATTAATTGCTGTGGCCTGAAAATGTTATGGGGCAGCCTTTGCCCGGAAAACTTTTCTGAAGCAGATCCATTTGCCAGAATAATTCCTGGTGCTGATTTATTGTTCTTTGATTCGCCCCGGCTACAGCATAAGCTCTCCGGGGATAGGGCGCTGGTTGAAGTTCGAAGCCATGCTTCGGCAGTAGGCTCCGGCCATCAGCACAGCGAGAATATCACCGCTTTTTGGCTGGGGCATCGGCCGCTCGGAGCCGAAAACATCCCCGGTTTCGCACAGATGTCCGGCCACCGTCACCCTGACCTTTTGGCCGCCGCCGACCCGGCTGGCATTAACGATTTCATGGTAGGCTTGTTCATAGATGGCCGGTCGCGGGACGGTGTTGTATGTTCCGGCGTTGACGCAGGCAAATAGATTCCCATAACTCTTTTTCAGATATTCAACTCTGACCAGAAGAACCCCGGCGCTGGCCAGAAGGTATTTCCCTGGCTCGACCACGATGGCTTTGAGCCCGAGCCCCGAGCTTTCTACTTTATCAAGGATGTAGGCGGCATACTCGGCTAACGGGAAAAGCCGCTGGTCCTCTCTGTACCTCGGCCCGAAGCCGCCGCCGAAGTCAAGAAATTCCAGTCTGAAGCCGGCTCGTTTTAGTTCTTTAGCTTTTTTAATCATTCTGTCGACTGCCTTCACGGCCACCGGGAAATCTTCTTCAGTCCAGCCCGAGCCAAGATGCTGGTGGAGTCCAACCGGAAGGAAGCCCAGGCGCCTGAGTTTTCTGAAGGCCGGAAGAACCCGGCTATCTTCCACTCCAAATTTTATCGGTGTGCCGTCGGGACTACGGCTGCCGGCGGTCACGGTTTTGCTGCAGAAGCCCCGTCCGAGTCCAGGGTTCCAGCGAAGGGAAACGCGGACGGATTTTCTTCTCCTGAGCTTTTTACAGGCGGCGGCCAGAAGGTCTATCTGCTCAACGGCGTCGATGTTAACCGTGACTTCCTGATGCTTCAGCACGCGCTCGAAATCTTCCCGGCTGATCGAGGTGCCGGTAAATATGATTTTATTTTCCGGAAAACCGACTTTAAGAGCCGTTTCCACCTCCCCCGGCGAGACGGCGTCAATTCCGCAACCTTCTCCAAGTAAAGTTTTAAGAATCCGACCGTGCGGATTAGCTTTCATGGCATAGGCAATTCGCACCTCAAGTCCGGCCGGAGCCGGATGGAAGGCTTCCTGGAGCGCGCGCAGGCTTCTTAGCACCTGTTTCCGGCTGTAGACATAGAGAGGCGTCCCGTATTGTTTAGCTATCTCTTCTGCCGGCTGCTCTTCAAGATAAAGCCTGTTGTCTTTCACCTTCAGAAATTCGTTTTCCCACCAGTTCATATGATTATTCCTTAAAAAATTTTTATAAAGGCTTAAACGGGCTCATCGTCGTTTTTCCCGCGTTTCGCGGCAGCCAGCGGTTTTTCAGGCTCCTGGCTTCTGGACTCCGCGGACTCCTCGAACAGGTCAAACTGTCCCTTTTCCAGTTTTTTAGCGATTTCTTTGAGCACCGGGTATTTTTCCAGCATGGTGGCCGGTATCTGCAGCTTCTCACCGGTCAGCATATTTTTTATCTGCAGGGCATTGGCCAGCGCCTGTCCGCGGTAATGGTTATTGGTGATGATGAACACCCGGTCGCTGCCTTCGGCCAGTCTCTTTATCCGACCGATCCAGTCCTCCAGCTCATCCGTGGTGTAAAGATAATTATAGCGGTCGTCCCGCCCGGCGTCCTCCCGGAACCAATCTTTGTAATTCCGGCCATGAAGCCGGACGTAAGAAAACAGGGGGTTGGTGACCACAGCCGAGGGCCTGATAGAATTTCCGAAAACTGGCTGGTCGATGTTGCAGTAGCAGACTTTGTATTCTTTCAGGAATTCATGAAAATCCGGCCGGTCCCAGGAGCCGTGTCGCACTTCCAGCGCCAGTGGAAATTCAGAAAAAAGGTTGAAAATTTTTTCCAGATATTCAAGATTCACTGCGTTCCAGACAAAAGACCAGGGAAACTGAATCAGAATGGCGGCCAGTCTCTGCTTGACGGCCAGCGGTTCTATGCCCCTTTTGAACTCGGTTACTTCTTTCTGGGAAAAATCCTTTCGCTGATGGGTGAAGATCTGGAGGAGTTTTACGGTAAATAAGAAGCTGGCAACGGACTGCACCCGCCGCAGCCAGGAATAGGCCATGGCCGGAGAAGCCGGGCGGTAAAAGGTGGAATTTATTTCCACCATATCCACAAAATGTGCCAGGTATTCAAGCGGATGAAAACCCCGGCCGCGGACTGGCGGATAGACAATACCTTCCCAGTCTTCATAGCTCCAGCCGGCAGTGCCAACGTAATATTTCTTCACTTCGCTTATTTTAATCTTATTCGAGCGGGCCATCAACGGGCTTATTCTGGTGGCCGGACTCTCCGTTTCTGTGAAGGCTCAGACCGGGAATGGGATGCTCTCACTGCACCACATTGTCACTCCCAGATTGCTGGAGGACATTCCTTACCCGGAGTAAAAGAAGACTGACGGCGTTCAGTCAGCCTGCCATAATTGGCCCGATCACGGAAGCCAGGATATTTCCATCTCCGCCGGATTGCAACGGGGAAAACCATGATGGAAAAAGCCGGGATGTGCTATAATCAAGCCATGCTGGACCTTAAATATATTCAGGAAAACTTTGAGGAAGTTAAAAAAAGAATAGCTACCCGCGGCCAGTCTCAGGCTCTGGCCGACCTGGACGAACTCTATCATCTGTCGGATGAGCTTAAAAGCCAGATCCGGCGGGTGCAGACCCTTCGAGAAAAACGCAACCAGATTTCGGAAGAAGTTAAAAGGCTGAAACCGCAGGGGAAAGATGTTTCGGCTCTGATTGAAGAATCGAGAAAGGTGGGAGAAGAAATCTCTGCCCTGGAGAAGGAATCCCGGGAGCTTGAGGAGAAGCTGAATTCCCTGCTGCTC
>CAZDZU010000114.1:0-6028 GCA_964509995.1 uncultured Eubacteriales bacterium
CATCTCTCTGGGCTATGCTGCCAGCCGGCCACCCAGAGACCATATCAGAAAAAGCCTGGAGGAGATGGCCTGGTTTAACCGGGTCGAGGACTGAAGACTTACCGGTTCCAGGGATTGGGCCCGAAGACAAGAGCTTTATAAACATAAACCCGGCGAATGAGGAGAAAGGATTTGATTGTCTTCCTGCTGATCGTCCTGCTTATCTATATTTCGGTTAATGGCTATATTCTGCGGCGGGGGCTTCAGGCGCTCTCGGGACTGGCCCCGGGGCTGATTTTCAGCCTGATTTTTATGGGTTCTGTTCTGGCCTTCCCGCTCGGCCGGCTCCTCAATGCCAGGTATCATACTCATCTGACTGAGGGTCTGATTTCGCTGGGGTCCTATCATCTGGCTCTGATGCTCTACCTTTTTATGTTTCTTCTTTTCAGGGATGTGGTTCGCTGGCTGGGAAAGCTGGTCGGCTGGTCGCTCTCCGATTCGGGCTGGTTTTCGGTCAGACACCCGGGTTCATTTCTGGCAATTGTGGGCCTTTCACTGGCGATTATGGTTGCCGGACACCTCAATGCCATAAACACCAGAGTTAAGGTCCTGGAAATAAATATCGATAAAAAAATTCCGGCCGGGTCGGAACTCCGCGCCGTTTTAATTTCCGACATTCACCTGGGAATAATCAACCGCTCCAGCCGGCTGGAAAAACTGGTCGAAAAAATCAACCAGCTGCGCCCGGATATCGTCTTTTTTGCCGGTGACATTGTTGACGAAGGAGTTTCGCTGGAAGAAGAAGAAAAGATGGTTGGCCTGCTCAAAAAGATCGAAAGCCCGCTTGGCCTCTATGCCTGTCCCGGTAATCACGAGTACTATGGCGGCTTTGAGAGGAATATATCCTATCTGGAGAAAGCGGGCGTGAACGTTCTTCTGGACAGGGCGGCCCGGATAGATGGCTGGTTCTATGTCATCGGCAGGAAAGACCGGGCCTCGCTGCGCTCGGGTCAGAAGAGGCTATCGCTCAAGGAAATCATAGACCGCGACGGTGTCGACCGGTCCTGGCCGCTGCTGGTGCTTGACCATCAGCCGCTTTATCTCCAGGAGGCGGCCGAGGCCGGGGTTGACCTCCAGCTTTCCGGCCACACCCATGCCGGGCAGCTTTTTCCCCTGGATATCATCAACCGGTTTGTTTACGAGAAAAACTGGGGCTATCTGAAGAAGGGGCCGACCCACATCTATGTTTCCTCTGGTTCCGGTACCTGGGGACCGGCGGTCAGAACCGGAAGCCGCTCAGAAATCATCCTGCTCAAACTCCGCTTCCTCGGGGAGAGTGAGGGGAAATAAACGGCCAAGGCCTTGGGGTTGAAACTGAAAATTAAGGTCGGAAGGGAAGTCTACTTCTTCCCGGTTTTACTGGCGTCGTAACGTCTGATGACCTCGTCAGTAATGTCCAGCTCCGGCTTGAAATGAATCAATCCTGATGTGCTCAGGTCGAACACCAGTTCATATCCTCTTTCTTTGATCAGCTCATCGATTACGGCCAGCATTTCCTCCCGGATTCTTTTGATCAACTGGTTCTTAAATTGCTCGAAGTTCCGGCTGTTTTCCTGTTCGTACTTCTGGCGGTCAGCTTCTTTCCGGTCTATTTCCTGCTGCAGCTCCTGGCGGGCCTCAGGATTGAGAGTCAGGCTCTGGCTGGCCAGTTTCTGCTTCAGAGCCTTAATTTCTTCGTCCATTTTTTTAAGCTCGGCTTTAAGCAGATCTTCTCTCTCCTGAAGGATGGCCACGGCCTTTTTGCCTTCCTGAGACTGGTCGAAAGCTTTCTGGGAGTTGACTATGGCCACTTTGAGCGGGCTCTGAGCCAGTGCTGGCGAGGCCACCAGGACCACTGCCGATAGAATTAGAAAAAGAATCAATCCGCCGGGAAATCCTTGATTTTTCATCTTAAACCTCCTCGAAACCGGAGTCTTCAAGTTTTGAGGGTCGAGATCAGTCCGGTCACTCTGTCCAGAGCCCTTTTCAGGTAATCCTGGCTGGAGCCGTATCCAAAACGCAGATGCTGGTCCAGCTCGAAATGGTCGCCCGGGACCAGGAGCACGCTTTTTTCCTTGAGAATCTTCTCCACCAGTTCGGTGGAGTTAATCTGGAGATTATAACGGGCAAACAGGATGGCTCCGGCCTGAGGCGGAAGATAGCTGAACAGGCCGTTAAAGCTGTTCAGCCAGTTTTCGAGCACGGGCAGATTGCTGTTCAATATATCCCTGGTTCTTTTCAGTATCTTTTGCCGTTTTTCCGGTTCCAGGACCCTGGTTGCCAGGTGGTCAGTCAGGGCCGAAACCGAAATGGTCGTGTAATCGTGGTAGGTCCAGATTTTCCTGACCACATCCAGAGGTCCGACCAGCCAGCCCAGCCGCAGTCCGGGCAGCCCGTAGGCTTTTGATAGTCCGGACACCACCAGCACCCGTTCGTAGCTTCCCCAGAAAGAGGGTGTTTCCAGGCCGCTTCTTTCGGCACCCCGGTAGACTTCATCCACCAGCAGCCAGGCTCCGACTTTTTCGGCCTGCCTGATAATTTCATCCCTGACCTCGCGGCTCAGGATGGCGCCGGTCGGGTTATTGGGGTTGGTCAGGATGATGAGTCTGGTGTTGCCGTTGACCAGCTTCCTGAGGTCATCCGGGTCGGGCTGCCAGCCGAGCTCGGGTCGCAACCAGAACGGCTTGACCCGGGCTCCAAATGCCCGGCTGAGGCCCCACATCTGCATGTAATTGGGGAGCTCAAAGACAACTTCGTCCCCGGGTTCCAGCAGCGACCACATGAGAAGAAAATTGGCTTCCGATGACCCGGCCGTGACCATGATCTGTTCCGGGTCTATTCCTGGATAAAGCCGGGCAATGTTTTCTCGAAGCCGCGGAGTGCCGTTAGTCTGGGTGTAGCCGATCTCCACCCCGGTCAGCTCTTCCAGCTCCCCGGGCAGAAGCAGCTCTTTGAGGTTCAGCGGGTGGACACCGCTCTCGGACAGGTTATAGTCGACCACATTTTCCCAGAGTGACTGCATTCTTTCCATTTTGAAAATTTCGATTTTCACGGTCTGTTCCTTTTATTAAATTCTTTGAAATCAGATTTCCACCTTGAACAGGCCCTTCAGGGACAGCCCGAGGATAATGGACAGCAGGAAATAGGCCAGCAGCCAGTGCAGTCCAGCACCCAGCAGGTTAAGTCGCCGGGGCTGGAAGGCGAGTTCTATCCGGGTCAGCAGGGAATCGGCTGGAAGCGGTCTTTCTCCGGCATAGAGAAGTTCCTGCCAGAGGTTTCTTTTCACCCTGACTGTGGAGACCCTGGTCAGCTGTTTCTTTCCAGCCACAATCTGTTTCTGGTACCTTTCACCGTTGACCTGGACGACCAGTGGCTCCCGGACGGGTCCGGTAACTTTCAATCTCCAGGAGACTTCACCCTCGTCAATGATTCTAACCGGAGGGGTTTCCAGGATAAGTCCCTCCGGCGTTTCCAGGTCAACTCTCAATCTTAGGAGGTCCACTGTCTTAATAAAACGGGCCTTCAGCAGAAAAGTTTCACCCTGGCCGGGGGGTCTGGAGGCGAACCAGAGGTTGAGCTGGGCCAGCACCAGAAAGACAGGCACAATCATGACCAGCAGAGGTTTGAGGTTATAAAGCAGATATTGAAGGTTGGACAGGAGAAGTTCTTTCTGGCTGCCGAGCTGGGCCGGCAGGTCATTCTGATAAAGTCTGATTTCCAGCAGGCTGGCTTTGATGCGGTTTTTCACCCGCCTTATTCGTTCCTGGTTGGAGGTCTTTTTATAGATGAACAGCATCAACAGGGCGGTCAGGAGGGAAATAACCAGCATGGCCACCCAGGGATTCAGGGAAGAAAAGGGCAGAAATATGATGCTGATAACACTTCCGACCGCGCTGTTCAGCCACCAGACCATGTTGTCCCGGTACCGTCAGGCTCAGGAGATATAGCCCAGGCCCTTGAGCCTCTTCTTTATTTCTTCTTCGGAATCGGCACCCTCAAATTTGGCCACTTCTTTTTCCAGGACATGAATGATGAATTCTTCGGGCGAGCTGTATCCCGCCACCTCGGCGATCTTTTCGATTTTCTGGTAGAGCTCTTTTTCTAGCTTGACCTTGGCCTTGCCCATAATCTCTCTCCTTTTATAAAACTCAGCCCGGCTTAAAATACCGCCCGGCCGGTGATTTCAGGTGGAATTTTAATCCCGAACAGGGAAAGAATTCCAGCGGTTACGTCTTCCAGAGCGGGGGATTCCAGCCGGGCCGGACGGCTGGCCAGCAGCACCCCGGGAATCAGGTCGGGGGCGGTCATATGGTCGCCGCTCCATTTCTGGGAATTATTTTCGATAAGCTCCCGCGGGAAGCTGCCCAGGGGTGAATTCCAGGAAATACGATAGTTGCGATTAAAACCCAGTATAATATCCGGGGCCTCGGCCAGGTAGGGTCCGCTGTAGACCTCAGAGGTAATGTAGGCTTTTAGGAGAACCTTTTCTCCGGTCAGCGGGTCGGTTATCTGCTCTAATCTGGAGGCCAGTTCCCGGAGGAGCGACTCTTTTTCTTCCGGCCTGACCAGCCCCTGAGCTTCCCGTCCTTTTAAGTTCAGATAAAGGGCGTTGAGTCCGACTCCGTAAGCTCTGGTTCTCGGCCAGTCTGTCGCTGTGAACAGCGAAACCTCTTCCGGTCTGGTTCCCGGGCGCAGCACATGGTAGCCGTTTCGGAGCAGCCAGGTGTTGAGGTTAAAGCTGCGGCGGAAAGGACAGAAGCCGTGGTCGGACATGACCACGATAACCGTGTTCCGGTCGACCTTTTCCATGGCCAGCTGTAAGGCTCTGTCCATCTGCCGGTAGGTCTCCCTGATGACCTGACCGAATTCGGCGGCCAGCTTTTCATTGTAAGCCGGGTGGTTGCGGTCTATAAGGCGAAAGAACATATGCTGGCGCTGGTCGGTATTGGAAAAATAATAGAAGAGCAGGCCCGAGCGGAAGTTTTTCAGCTCCTCCTCCAGCATGGCCATCGATTCCTGGTAGACAATTTCATCCTGGGCCAGAAACTCTTTTTCATCCAGGATGTCGTTTTCCAGGGCCGCGGTATCAGCCGGCAGACCCTTGGTGAAAAACGGCCCGAATTTTTTCGCCAGTTCCCGGGAATAACTTTCCGGGGTGCTGAGCGGCAGGGCCGGGTCAGCCGGGTCGATGTTGATCGGGCTGACATAAAGCTTGAATTTTGGCCGGACCTCCTTCAGGTAGAACATGCATATCCCGCTGACGCTCTGAGAAGGGATGAACTCAAACCTGATTTTCTTCCAGCCGCTCCATTCTTTTTCTCTCAGGATGAATTCCTGGTTCTGGTAGGAAATCTTGGCCACCGGGTTGACGGGGTCGATAAAAACCTTGAAGTCGACGAAGGTCTCCGGGTTGCCTCGCTTGAACGGATTGTTGGGGCCAGGGATCCGGGCTTCTACCCGGTTGCCAATGACGTAAACGTCATGCACCCGGCCACCCCCGCCGTATTCTTCGGTCACAGTTTTGTACTCGTTTGTGTAATAATTAAAAAGCCCGTAATAGCCTTTGAGGTCTGGGGTGCCCATCCCGGAAATTGTTCTCTGCCGGGTTTCGACCGGCGGATAGTTGGACGGAATCTTGAAGATGGTAGCGGGAATATCGTAATCCTCCAGAATCTGCCAGAAAGCCCGACCCCGGCGCAGGTTTCTGATCTCCCCCCCGGAAAGGGGAATGTTTAAGCTGCCCAGCCTGAGATTATGCCTGGCCGGAAGGCTTTCTGAAGCTGAAAATACCGGCAGGTAGGTTTCTGGGTCGCGATGGACAAAATCAAAAATGGCGTGACCACCGGGATTGGTTCCGGTGATGAAGTTGGCCCAGGCCACCGGACTCTGCGGCGGAACGCTTGACCGCAGCGGCCGGTAAGTTCCGGCAGCGGCCAGTTTCTGGAAGTGGGGGAGCTGGCCTTCTTCCAAAAAGCGGTTGAGGAGAACGGTGTCCAGGCCGTCCATGCCC
>CAZDZU010000115.1:0-5974 GCA_964509995.1 uncultured Eubacteriales bacterium
GCCCTCCCCGAAAACTCTGGAAAACTGGTTCTCATTCCTGCTGACTCATTTTGAAGCCGTGCTGGTAATGACCATCTCCGGCGGACTGTCCGGTTTTTACAACCTGGCCAGGTCGGCCGCTGAAAGATTTCCCGCTGATAAGGTCAGAGTGGTTGATAGCCGCAATATTTCCGGAACTTTTGGGCTTATAGTCGAGCGCCTGCTGCAGAAATGGCCCGAGCACCAGGATCTCGACCAGCTGGCTTCCCTGGCCGAGGACCTGATCCGGAAAACCGAGCTTCTGGTGGACATCAAAACCCTGAAATACGTGGTCAAAGGAGGACGGGTCAGCCCGATGAAAGGCCTGCTGGCCAGGTTGCTGAATATCAAGCCCATTATCACCCTGGATGAGCAGGGCAAGGCCACGGCTGCCGGAAAATCCTTCAGCCGGAATCAGAATTTCAAAAAGATTCTGAAAATGGTCAGGGAAAAGCACCAGGCTCACCCGATTCACTCCTTTTCCTTAGTCCATGTCAGGAACCAGTCGCGGGCCGAAGCCTACGCCCGGGAGATAGAAAAAATCTGCGGCCGGCCAGCCAGTTTCATCCAGGATGTCTCGCCGGTGGTCGGCGTCCACAACGGAATCGGGGCTGTGGGCATCTGCCTGTCCTACGAATAAATCAGCCGGGGCAAAAGAGCGCTAAGGAATAAAGTAAGTATGGAGGAAGGGGTGACCTTTAATATCTTCTGGGTTTCAGCAGCTATTATTTTCCTTTACATGAACGTTATTTTCCTCCTTTCCCTTTTGAAGAAGAATGCGGCCATCGTCGACATCGCCTGGGGTCCGGGCTTCGGGCTGGTTGTGGTGGCCAACCTGGCCAGACAAATTCTGACCCACGGGTCTGTCGAGTATCGCCAGATTATGGTAACAATTCTGATCATCATCTGGGGAAGCCGCCTGGCCTGGCATATCTATAAAAGAAACAGAGGCAAACCAGAGGATTACCGTTATGCTAACTGGCGCCAGAGATGGGGAAAATATTTTGTTCTGAGAAGCTATTTCCAGATATTCATGCTCCAGGGATTTTTTATGCTGGTGATCCTTACCCCGGCCCTGCTGGTCCTGCAGAGCCGGACCGACCGGCTTGACCTTCTTGACCTCACGGGACTGGCTGTCTGGCTGACCGGATTCTTCTTTGAAGCCGTCTCCGACGCTCAGCTACGGCGGTTCAAGAACAGGCCAGAAAATAAGGGCCGGATCATCACCACCGGTCTCTGGAAATATTCCCGTCATCCGAACTATTTCGGCGAATCTGTCATGTGGTGGGGAATTTTCCTGATTGCTCTCAACTCTTCCCGGGGATGGCTGGGAATAATAAGTCCTCTGACCATAACCTTTCTCCTGACAAAGGTCTCCGGTGTGCCTCTTCTGGAGAAAAAATACCGGGGAAATCCGGAATTTGAAGCTTACCGGGCCAGAACCAGCGCTTTCTTTCCCCTGCCGCCCCGCAGGACCCCGGGCTGTAAATAATAAAGTCCGGGTGTCAACTGCTATTCAATCTCCTTAAATGCCTGAATTCTGAACTAATTGATTCACAGCTATCAATTCCGCTTCCTGAAATCAAAATGATTAACGCCAGTTTTACAGAAGCTATAAAATTCGCGGGCCTTTTCGCTTTGAAAGCCACAAGAGGCCCAAGGAATAGAAATCAAATTCAAACCGAAAAAAACTGTAGGCTTGACTGGCCAGGTCAGCTACCTGCTCCGGGGTGTTCAGCGGAAAAGCCAGCGATAGAGTGAGCTCACCACCAGGCCGCCCCAGGCCCCGAGCAGGGGTCCCCAGACCACCTCCAGGATCATCAGTCTGGGGCTCCAGTCCTTCATCAGGGCATAATTGGTAAGCCCGTAAACGGTTATCGTCAGAAGTCCGACCAGGGTCCCG
Organism: uncultured Eubacteriales bacterium; assembly: GCA_964509995.1. Taxonomy (GTDB): domain Bacteria; phylum Acidobacteriota; class Aminicenantia; order Aminicenantales; family Saccharicenantaceae; genus Saccharicenans. Next base: position 1,922 of record CAZDZU010000115.1, read on the forward strand.
ACCAGAAGGGAAATTTTTATGTTTCCGGGGTCCCGGAGGAGAACCAGCAGGATCAGACAGCTTACCAGGACCAGCTGGGCCAGAAAACCATAGGAGCTCCTGAAGACAATCAGGTCGTTCTGAATCAGGGCCAGCACCTTAAAATCTGCCTTATAGGCCCGGCCAAAAAGCACCAGATGCCAGAGGGCATCAACCAGGCTGAAAAGGACCAGAGTTATAATCCAGAGCAAAACATACTTAAGCGCTTGATTCATTCGAGTTCCATCTCCCTCCGGGAACTATTATAAAATGGGCCGGGAAAACAAACAACGAGAACGAGCGATCGCCTGCCCCTTGAAGTTTTCATCGACCAGGCATGATTCCCGGGTGTAGAGAAGCCAGACCTCCGGCCCTATTACCCGAGACCTCTGTTTAAGGTATAGTGGATTAGCAGGATTTAGCAAACGTCAGGAGTCAGAAGCTATGCTCAAGACATATCAGAAAACAATAATTCTGGGCCTGAGTCTGCTTCTGGCCTGGGCCGGCTGGAAGGGACTCAATGCCCTTTTCTATCAGGGAAGTGAAGCGGCCCTCAATCAGGCCGGAGAGGGAAACAAGATGAGAAGAATTAATAAATCTCCCGAAGAATGGAGACAGGAACTCAGCCCGGAACAGTTCCGGGTGCTGTTTCAGAAAGGAACCGAAAGAGCTTTTAGCGGCCAGTTCAACGATTTCTGGGAAGAAGGAATATATCTCTGCGCCGCCTGCCGCACGCCTCTGTTTCGCTCTCAGGACAAGTACGACCACCGAACGGGCTGGCCAAGTTTCAGGGAATCCTTCAGCGAAGCCAATCTGGAATACGACAACGACCTGTCGCTGGGAACGCACCGTATCGAGGTCCGCTGCGCCGTCTGCGGCGGACATCTGGGGCATCTTTTTTATGACGGCCCGGCCCCTTCAGGCAAGCATTTCTGCATAAACTCGGCCGCCATGCGATTCCTGCCGGCAGCTGAAGCTGAAGGCCTGACCACCGCCGTCGCCACCTTTGCTGCCGGTTGTTTCTGGGGAGTGGAATATAAATTAAGTCAGATAGAAGGCGTCCTGGAGACTATCGCCGGATACAGTGGAGGTCAGACCACAGCTCCCACCTACCGCCAGGTCCTTAGCGGCAAAACCGGTCATGCCGAAGCCGTGCAGGTTGTTTATGACAGGAATTTAATCAGTTATGATCAGCTGGTCAGAAAATTTTTCGAACTGCACGACCCCACCCAGGACAACCGTCAGGGCCCAGATGTCGGACCCAATTACCGCTCGGCCATCTTCTACCATCACCAGGAGCAGAAAGAGATTGCTGAAAAGGTTAAAGCCGAGCTTCAGGCGAGCGGGCGCTATAAGAAAAAAATCGTGACCGAGATTTCGCCTTTCAGAAGCTTTTACCGGGCGGAGGAATATCACCAGAAGTACTACCAGAAAAAGATGGGGCCTGCCTGTCCTATTGAATGATTTCAATCTGTTCCGGACTTTCCACGATGATTTCAGGCTTGCCCTGGTATTCCCGCACCCGGCCGAAGACCCTGATTTCCCGATTGAGGTAAAGTTTTTCCGGAGGTGCGGGGAAGCGGTCAAAATCAGAGGCAAAAATCACCGCCGTAAAATAGCGACGCCAGTTGCGGTGAAAATTGAGGAAGCAGACTTTACCAGTATTATTAGCAGCCACCACCTTACCCCGGACCCAGACAGTCTGGCCATAATAAGAGGCCGCCTCTTCCCAGGATATTTCCCTTTCTGATCCGGGCTTGCTTTCGGAAGACAGAATTCTGTCTTTTCCCGGGACAGCACCCGGGGTCTGCTCTTCGTTCGCTTGAAAGTCCCGGATTACCGTAATCTGAGATGGTGAATTAAGGATTATTTCAGGGCGGCCTCGGTATATAACTACCCGGCCTCTGACTCTGACTTTCTTGTTCAGAAAATGCTTCTCCGGTTCCGGCGGAAAGCTGGCAAAATCCGCAGCAAAGATGACCAGACTTAAATAGCGCTGGTAATCAGGATGGAAATTGAGAAAACAGGCCCGGCCAGAATTATAGCTTCTGACAATGACTCCTTCCACCACCACTTCCCGGCCGACATAATTGCCGGCTTCTTCCCAGGAAATAACTTTCTCCTGGGCATAAACTGAACTGTGACCGCCAGTCAGGATGATAATTAAGACCGCCAGCAGATAGGATAATTTTTCTCTCTTCATCGATTTAATTTCAGCCAGCCGTTGGCCAGAAGAGTTCTTTCCAGGTCAGACGGGGAAAACTCACTCGTCCACAGTCTCAAATTCAACAACTCTCGCTGCAGTTCATCTGCCGTCAGCCGCAACCTGACATATTCCCTGTATCTTACTCCCCACCAGTTGTTGGCCATTTCAAAAACTTCATAGGGAATAGTTTCCTGGGACAGAATCCACCGGAACTCATCCAGTCCGAGATTTCTCCACAGTCCCACCCCCTTTTTCCGGGCCTGGTCTTCAAGTGCCCTGTACCTCATCAGATGCTGAAAAGGAAACCGCAGCAGAGCAAAGCCGTAGCCGTTCTTTATGATTTCTTCATTCAAGCAGCAACCGTCTTCCAGATAAACATAGGCCAGAGTCCGTCCATATTTATCTACTTTCTCCTGGTCGTATTCAAGGCGGACCCGAGATTTTCCCAGGATATTTTTAACATATTCCGAAGCTTCCCTGGCAAAAAACTGGACCGGTTTCAGCGGATGATAGAGTTCCGGGGTATCCACCCCGATCAGCCGGACCTCACCCACCCCCTCCACTTCCAGGCTGTCGCCGTCAATGACCCTTAACACCCGGAAAAAGCGGTTTTCTGCCGCCTTCCCAGGCCGGTCGGCCTGGTAAGAGATTAAGGTCATTCTTGATTCACAGACAGCGAAAGAGTCAGAATGAAACTCACCAGCCTTAGTGAGGGCAGAGATGGGACTACCGGCCGCAATCAAAAGAAACGGTTGTAACCAGAAAACCCAATGAAAGACCTGAATAAAAACTCCGGGCAGGAAGCCGGAAATCTTGCGGCCTGAGCTAATTGTTCTCTTAAAGACCAGCATGAGTTCAAAAAAAGGAGTACGCCTGGCGCGATTCGAACGCGCGACCTACGGATCCGGAGTCCGTCGCTCTATCCAACTGAGCTACAGGCGCACTCTTTTATTTATAGCTGATTTCAGGAATTATGGCAAGGAGACCGGAGCCCTGTTGAGAACAAACTTCATATCCCCTGGCCAGTCCCCGGATCTTAATGGAGTGATTAAGCGAAGTATACCAGATGCCCATTAATAAAATAATTAATCTGGATAGAATTGAGGCTGCCTGGTGTTTATAACCGTCCATCCTTGCCAGCGCGCTCCAGTCAAACTGGATTCTTCCCGCTTTTCTGCTAACTGTCTGGCCGCTCAGCGCAAGTTCAATAGCCCGACCACAGGTCAGGACCTGATTTCATCCAGAGCCTCAGCCAGAATCTCAGCCACGTCCTTCACCCTGAAATCATCGGCCGCTTTATCGCGCAGCCCGTCCTGAAGCATCGTCAGACAGAAAGGACAGGAGGTGGCCACCAGATGGCTGCCGTTTCGGATGATTTCTTCACTGCGGACATGGTTAACCCTTTTTCCAGCCTTCTCTTCTGTCCACATCAAACCGCCGCCGGCCCCACAACAGAAGCTATGTTCTCTGGAATTCCTCAGCTCTTTCAGGTTCGGCCCCAGGACGGCACAAAGGACCTTTCTGGGTTCAGCCAGCAATCCATTATGTCGGCCATAATAACAGGAATCATGAACGGTAAAAGAACCGAGAACATCTGACTCTTCGGCCTTTCGCAGCGGTAGCCTTTTCCTTTCGACCAGGCCGGCCAGTAGCTCAAGATGAGATATCACCCGCAGCGACCTGATTTTTTCTTTTTCTCTCTGGCTCAAATCACCGAGTATCTCCAGAAGAGCAGGATAATCGTTTCTGAAAACGTTATAGCCGTGGGGACAGAAGGTAATCAATCCTTTCAGGCTGGTCCCGGCCAGAATTTTCATGTTGCTCAAGGC
>CAZDZU010000116.1:0-5929 GCA_964509995.1 uncultured Eubacteriales bacterium
ATTCGAACCCGCGGTAAACCTTTTGGGCCTACACACGCTTTCCAAGCGTGCTCCTTAAACCACTCGGACACCTCTCCGCTGGTTAAAATTCTTCATTAGATTATCAGAATAAGATTCTTAAATCAATTGCCGTCGCTTCTGGTTTGCGGTTAAAAATCACGCCAGTAGATGGAAATAATGTCCTTGATTAAAGCTGCGGCCGCTCCCCTGGGGTCAGATTTGCCCCCGGTCAGAACTATGTAACCCATGCAATCGGTATAAAAGATTATTCCCTTGTTGCTTCCGTCGACCGCGGCCAGAGGATGGTCCGGATTGAGCAAGGCCAGACCCACTTCGACCTTCCAGGGGGCATCGGGTGTTTCCCGGCTGCAGCGACCGATGAGCTTTATCGTTTTGCCTATCCGGGCGGCTTTGGCCATTATTTCTTCGGTCAGTCCGTTTATCCCGTTGACTCTGGCTTCGGACAGTTTTATCTCAGTTCCCAGAACCCTGTTGGCGATTATCACCATCTTGGCCGCTGTATCCCAGCCTTCAATGTCCTGAACAGGGTTGGGTTCGGCAATTCCCTTTTCGCTGGCTTCCATCAGGGCTCGCGAGAAACTCAAACCATCGGCCATCCTGGTCAAAATATAGTTGGTGGTTCCATTCAGAATTCCCTCGATGGCCAGGATCTCAGCTCCGGCCAGAGAATGCAGGCCAACGTCCAGAGTGGGCAGGGCGGCCGCCGTGGCTCCACTGACCTTAAGAGCTACCTGATTCTTACGGGCTTCAGCATCCAGTTCCGAAGGGTAAACCACCAGGGCTCCTTTGCTGGCTGTAACCACATGCCAGCCTCTGGACAGGGCGGTCTTGATCAGACTGTAGCTCGGTTCCCCCGTGTTCAGATCTGAGGGTGTGCAGTCGACCACCACTCCGGACTTGAATTCATCAAGCAGGTCAACCAGGCTGAACGTCTGAACCCAGTTCGACAAATCGGTTTTGTCCCCGCCGCCTGCTTCGGCTTCTGAAACCATTTTCCTGGTACCAGAAAGCAGAACTGCTCCCGATCTTCTTATTATTGCTTTTAGTTCGAGAAATAAGCCATAGCGCTCCCGGCAATAGTCATATTTTTCTTGGAGCAGTTCGTAGAAAGCCCGACCCACCCGTCCAAACCCGACCAGAATAATGTTTACCTTTTGCATCCTTCCACCGGACCCTGTCAATTATCTAAATGGCGGAGAGGGCGGGATTCGAACCCGCGATTCCGGTTATTACCCGGAATAACGGTTTTCGAGACCGTCGCCTTCAACCACTCGGCCACCTCTCCACTTCCCTGTAATTTACTTTATCGTTAGCTGGTTTTCAACCACCATCCATTTTTTTCTGGACTGCCTTTTCAGGTGAAAAAAATCCTTCAACAACTGTCCGCATTCTTCCCGGCAGAGCCCGCCGCAGATTTCCGGACGGTGATTGGCTCTGGCCAGATCGAACTTCAACCGGGAAACAACCGCGCCGGCTTTGGGGTCTTCAGCGCCATAAACAAGTCTCCTGACCCGGGCCTGCACTATGGCTCCCAGGCACATGGGACAGGGTTCAACGGTCACATAAAGCGTCGAGCCCGGCAGCCGGTAATTGCCGGCTTTCCTGGCCGCTTTTCTCAGGACTAATATCTCGGCGTGGGCTGTCGGGTCGGTGCCGGATACCGGACGATTATGACCCCGGGCCAGAATCCTTCCCTCCTTTACCAGCACCGCTCCGACCGGCACCTCTCCCCTGACCGCAGCTTTCCTGGCTTCGGCCAGGGCCAGTCGCATAAAAAAGACATCATCAGCTTCGGGTTTCATTTTCACCGCACGATAATTTTAGAACTATCATCCAGCTGAGGCAAATATCTTCAGGGCCTGAAGTCCCGAATGTTTAATTATTATATTATCCATAATCCATTCTGAACGATTAAGACTGCTTTACTTACCACTTTCCTTCGGGTAGACTAAACCATGAGAGTAAAGTTTTGAAGACCGAACGCCTCAAATGCCTGATCTGCCAGCAGGAATTCAACTTCCGGCCCAATGATATTTTTTGTCCCGACTGCGGACAACCGGGGGTGTTTCCTGATTCCATAGCGGGAAATATTCAGATTGTAAATGAGGCCCGGACTTCTTTTGAAAAATTCGCCTCTTTCCTTCCTCTGAAGAAGGTCCGGCCTGAGTTGAGTCTGGGAGAAGGGCAGACTCCTCTTATTTCTCTGATCAACCTGGATAAGAGCTGCTGCCTTATGGCCAAACTGGAATCGGCCAACCCGACTTTGAGTTTCAAGGACCGCGGTTCAGCCCTGGTAGTTCAAAAAGCTCTGGAGCTGGGCTGCCCGGCTGTGGGCACGGTTTCGACCGGAAACATGGCCTCATCCACAGCAGCCTATGCCGCCCGGGCCGGACTGGATTGCCTGCTGTTGGTAAAAAAGGGCACCTCGGCTGCGGCCCTGCGGTCCTCAGCCCTTTTTAACCCGATAATAGTGGAAACCGGCGGGGATTACGGACAGCTTTTCCGGGAAAGCTACCGGCTGGGAAGAAATTTCGGCATCTATTTTGCTAATTCTGTAGACCCGATGCGAATCGAAGGTTACAAACTGACGGCCTTTGAGATCTGCCTGCAGCTCCGCCGGGCTCCCGCTTCTGTTTATGTGCCGGTCAGCTCCGGTGGGCACTTCATCGGCCTCTATAAAGGATTCCTCGAGATGAAACGGGCCGGTTATATCAAAGATATTCCGGTCATGGTTGGAGTTCAGGCTGCGGCCTGCGCTCCCATAGCCCTGGCCTTCGCTGAGGGGAAGGATAAGGTGAAGAAAATTCAGGCGTCTTTAACCATAGCCCATTCGATCTCTAATGCCGACCCCCCGGGCGGAAATCTCGTCTTGAAATTGGCCAGGGACTATAACGGCTGGCTGACGTCAGTTTCCGATGAAGAGATGCTGGAAGCCCAGAAGGAACTAGCTGTAAAAGAAGGCCTGTTCGTACAGCCGGAATCAGCTTCCACCCTGGCTGCCTTTCTTAAACTGCGTTCTCGTTTTGAGGGGACTTCGGTGTTGATTCTCACCGGGCAGGGATTGAAGGCCGCTCACCAGCCCGGGCTGGAGAGCATAAAGTATCAGGCAGCCGGAATTGATGAGTTGAGAGAATTTATCCGTTCCGTTTATAGCCAAAAATAAAAAAAATCTTATCGAGAGGAGGAACAATGCCAGGAGAATTCAAGACCGGCTGGTCCGGCTATGACCTTCCCAGAATCTCAGGCCGCTGGCTGAAGTATGGAGCGGTGGCGGTTCTGGTTATAATCCTGCTGGCCACTTCCATTTATCAGATCAAACCCGAAGAAATTGGAGTCATTCTGCGCTTCGGTCGGTTTGTCAGAACCGCCGAACCGGGATTGCATTTCAGACTGCCGCTGGGTATTGAAAAACTGACCAGGGTTCCGGTGCAGCGGCAGCTAAAACTGGAATTCGGCTACCGCACAGCCCGGCCGGGAGTCAAATCAGAATATTACGTGAACGAAGAAACCAGGAAAGAATCAATGATGCTAACCGGCGACCTGAATGTGGTCGTGGCCGAGTGGATCGTTCAGTACAAAATCAAAGACCCCTATAAATTCTTATTCAAGGTTCGTGACCCGGTGCAGACTTTCCGGGCGATGGCTGAGGCGGTTGTCAGACAGGTGGTGGGCGACGCTTCCGTTGATGAGGTCATTACCTTCGGCCGGGCCGACCTGGCCGCCGAGGCCATGACCGCACTGCAGAAGCTGGTTGATATTTATGAACTTGGACTGGAAATTAATCAGCTTATTTTCCAGGATGTCAACCCGCCCGACCCGGTTAAACCTTCATTCAATGAAGTCAACCAAGCCCTGCAGGAAAAAGAGAGGAAGATAAATGAAGCCTGGGCCGAATACAATCAGGAAATACCGAAAGCCCAGGGCGAGGCCGAACAGATGATCAGAGGAGCCGAGGGCTATGCCGCTGAACGGGTAAACAACGCCCGGGGAGATGCCGCCAGGTTCATTTCAATCTTCCGGGAGTATTCAAAAGCTCCGGCCGTCACCAGAAAAAGGCTTTACCTGGAGACGCTGTCCGAAGTCCTGGCTGGAATAGACAGGAAGATAGTAGTCGATGAAACACAGAAAAATCTTGTTCCCCTCCTGAATTTGGGCGAGGAGGTGAAAAAATGAAAGCTTCCACCATGAAAATACTCATTACCATTTTAATAATTATAGGTTTGCTGGCCCTGATAGACGGCGTTTACACAGTTTCTGAGACCAACCAGGTGATCATCACCCAGTTTGGTGAGCCGATCGGAGCAGCCGTAACCTCTCCGGGATTGCATTTTAAAATTCCCTTTATCCAGAAAGCCAATTACTTTGAAAAAAGGTGGCTGGAGTGGGACGGAGATGCTAACCAGATTCCGACCAGAGATAAGAAATATATCTGGGTAGATACTTACTGCCGCTGGCGGATCAGCGACCCCCTGGTCTTTTACCAGCGGGTTAAAGATGAAAGGGGTGCCCATTCCCGGCTGGATGATGTGGTTGACGGCGAAACCAGAAACGTCATTGCCAGTTATGATTTGATAGAAATCGTCCGCTCGACAAACCGCGAATTCAACCTGAGCGAAGAATCGGCTCTGCTCGATTATTCAGAAGTCCTTGGCAAAATTCAGGTTGGCCGGGACCGCATCGCCGGGATGATTCTGGACCGGGCTTCGAAAATCACTCCTGAATTCGGGGTTGAGCTAAAAGATGTCCGGATAAAGCGGGTCAATTACGTGGACGAAGTGCAGAAAAAAGTCTTTGACCGGATGATAGCCGAAAGACAGAGGATCGCTTCCAGATACCGCTCGGAAGGAGACGGCCGCAGCGCTGAAATCCGGGGCCAGAAAGAGCGGGAGCTAAAGATTATTACTTCTGAAGCTTACCGCAAGGCGCAGGAAATAAGGGGCCAGGCCGAAGCCGAAGCGACCAGAATTTACGCCCAGGCTTACAACCTTGACCCTGAATTCTACCAGTTCTTAAAAACCCTGGAGACCTACCGGGCAACGCTGGCCAGAAATACCTGGTTGATCCTGACCACCAACTCTGAGTTTCTTAAATACCTTAAATCGACCTCGCGTTAGCCGGATTAGGATTACGACAGTCTGGGACAATCAGGCCAGCAACCGGTTGGCGAAAGCGAAAAGAGCTGGAGAGCCGCCGGTATGGATAAAGAGCACCCGGTCCGAAACTTTGAGATATTTCTTGCCGGCCAGGTCAAACAGGCCGATCATGGCCTTGGCGGTATAAACAGGGTCCAGGACCAGGCCTTCTTTCTGGATAACCGTTTTTATCATGGCAACAACGTCGGGCGTAACCCGGCCATAACCTTCTCCCAGATAATCATCAAGAAGAATTATATCCCGGTCATCAAGATCTATCTGCAGCCCCAGAGTTTCTACCAGTTCCAGCGAAATTTTTTTGACCTGAGGCAGGAATTCTTCCTTTCTGTCTGAAACGCAGATGCCGACAATTCTGGTCTCGAGACCAAGGGCTCTGGCGCCGACTATCAGTCCGGCCTGGGTGGCGCCTGAACCTGAAGCCACTATCACATAATCAGGAGGACTTGAACTGGCTGTCTGTCTGGCTATCTCAATCATGTCCAGCATATAGGCCAGGGCTCCAAGCGGCCTTTTCATGTTACCTCCTGTCATCGAGCCGCCGACAGACACCAGGTATGGCTTACGTCCCTTTTTAGCTTCGAGCCGGGCCACTTCGGTCAGGAATCTGAAAGCCTGTTCCTGGTCGGAAGATTTTCCGCCGGCTTCAGTGCCGGCTACTATGATTTCGGCATCCAGGAGTTTTTCTATCAGGATATTACCCTGGTCAGGAGAAGATAAATCATAAGTTCTGAAGAGAGCCAGGACAGGTTTCAGAC
>CAZDZU010000117.1:0-5927 GCA_964509995.1 uncultured Eubacteriales bacterium
GTCCTGTTTCAGCCGGTTCCAGGTCAGCCCCCCGTCGGTCGACCTGTAAATGCCGCTTCCCGGGCCACCGCTTATCATTCTGTAGGGCAGACGACGGTGCTCGTAGGCCGCGGCGTAGAGAATCTGTGAGTTTTCAGGGTCCATTTCCAGGTCGCTAAATCCTGTATTTTCATTAACATAGAGAATTTTTTTCCAGGTCAGTCCGCCATCAACAGTCTTATAGATTCCGCGTTCGCTATTGGGCCCCCATAGATGCCCCATGGCCGCTACATAGACAACATTGGGGTCTCCCCGGCTGATTATTATCCGGCTGATGTGCCTGGTGTCAGCCAGACCCATATTTTTCCAGGTCCGGCCTCCGTCAGTGGACCTGTAAACGCCGTCTCCGACAGTAACCGAATTTCGGCTGGTGCTCTCGCCGGTCCCTACCCAGACTATGTCGGGTGAAGACTGAGCTACAGCCACCGCTCCGACCGAAACCGTTGCCTCTCTGTGAAAGACAGGCGCCCAGCTCAGGCCGTTGTTTTCCGACTTCCAGAGACCGCTGGGTCCGACAGCAGCATAGATTATCCAGGGCTTTTTCTCCACGACGTCAATGTCCACCGTCCGGCCGCCGGGAACCGCAGGTCCGATGTTCCTCCAGGTGATAAATTTATTCAGGTAATCGGCTACCCGGTCGGGCTGCTGGGAATAAGCCGGAAAATTTATCAGGAATAAAAATAACAAGAGGCAGAAGATGGCCTTAGGCACCGGGCTGATTCCTGCCGTGAAGAGTTTTAGGCTTGAGATTTTCGTCGGGCTGAACATGCTGACCTCCAGTTTCTGATTTACATCGGACAGATATCTATTATAAGATAAGAAGCTCAGGCGATGAAAATAAATTATTTTGGCTGAACCGGGCGGAATTTTTTTGAGGCTGATTTCGTCAGAACCTGATGACTATGGTATCCGTATGCTAATTATTAGCGAAATTAGTAAGGAGGTCTGATGTCCAGATTTAAGATCCCGTTGTTTCTTCTAATTCTCTGTTTCTTGATTATGACTCCCCTGCTGGCCGGTCAGGCCGGGACCGGTTACCATTCGCCGGCGGAGGTGGCGGCCGGGCTGAAAAGTCTGGCCGGTAAATTCCCGGAAATATGCCGTCTGAGCGTCATCGGCAAATCTTCTGGGGGTCAGGATATATTTCTCCTGGAAATTGCCGCCGGGAAAAACCGGGATAAAGCTTCCGAACGGCAGGCTATTCTGGTGGTGGCCAATTCAGAGGGGTTTCACCTTCCGGGGACTGAGGCCGCCCGGCAACTGGCCGAGTCACTTCTTTCGGCCTATGGCCAGGATAAATCCTGGACCGATTTTCTCAACCGAAAGGCTGTTTATATCATTCCTGTGCTGAATCCGGATGCGGCTGCCGCTTATTTCTCAAAACCACGGATGGAAAGGGCCTTCAACGGCCGTCCGGTTGATGAAGACAACGACGGGCTGGTGGATGAAGACGGGCCGGAAGACCTTAACGGAGACGGCCTGATTACCATGATGAGGATAAAATCTCCTGAAGGACGATGGATCATTGATCCCAGAGAGCCGCGCCTTATGAGAATGGCCGACCCGAAAAAGGGCGAAAAAGGCGAATACCAGATTTACACCGAAGGCCTGGACAACGACGGCGACGGTCAGATAAATGAAGACGGCCCGGGCGGGGTTGAGGTCAACCGGAATTTTCCCCATGACTTTGAATATTTCCAGAAGCGGGCCGGATTGTATCCGGTCTCGGAACCCGAAACTGAAGCTCTGCTGAAGTTTATGTTCGAACACAACAATATTTCCCTGGTCATCAATTTCTCAACCGAGAATAACCTGCTTAATATGCAGCAGACGGGCCAGGCCAGAGTGGGAGCGGAGAGAGTGCGTGTTCCCCGGCAATTTGCCGGCTTTCTCGGGCTGGACCCTGATACAGAATATACCCTGAAGGAAATAGTGGATGTTCTGAAGAGCTCCGGTTTTGGCGGCGGGATGGAGATTGACGAAAGTCTGGTGGCCACATTTCTTGGACTCGGTCCGGCTATGAGCCTTGACCGTTCCGACCAGGCAATATACGAAGAGATTCAAAAGGACTATAAAAACGGACTGAAGGAAATCGGGCTTGATTACTTGGAAAAAAGAGCCCGGGGCGTCGGCAAGGGGTCTTTTCCAGCTTTTTGCTATTACCAGTACGGAGTGCCGGTGTTTTCCTTCGACCTGTGGCAGGTGCCGGAGCCTAAAAAGGAAGACCGCAAGGAAGAACTCACACCCGACCGCCTCAAGTCCATGAGCTCAGAAGAATTCCTGGCGCTGGGTGAGGAAAAAATCGCTGCCTTTCTGAAAGAACGGGGCGCCCCGCCCAGCTTCAACCCGGCCATGCTCATGAAGATGGTGCAATCAGGTCAGGTCACTCCGGCCCGAATGGCTGAGATGATGGAGAAGATGCCCAGACCGGCTGGATCCGGAACAACCGCCGGCGAAGAAAACCCCGAATCTTACCTCCTGGCTTATTCCGATAGTATCCTTAAAGGTGCCGGATTCATCAGCTGGAAGCCCTTCCAGCATCCAGACCTGGGGCAAGTGGAAATCGGCGGCTTCGTGCCGTTCCTGAAATATACACCGCCGGACGACAGGCTTCAGTCAAGCATTAAGTTTCATGTCCAGTTCATCCAGAAACTGATGATGAAATTGCCGGCGGTGGCGGTTAAAGAAACCAGAATAGAAAGGCTCGGGACCGACCTTTACCGGCTGACGGTATACCTGCAAAATGAGGGGTATTTACCCACCTCCTTCGCCCAGGGCCGGCGGGCGCTGACCTCCTACCCGCTGAGGGTCAGCCTCAAACTTGAAGGCAGGCAGAAGCTCTTTGCCGGTCGCCCGGTGGAACTGGTTCCCTATTTGCAGAGCGGCGAGGTCAGAAAGCTGGAGTGGACGGTTCAGGGAAGGAAAGGTTCCACTCTGGTTCTAAAGGTCTGGAGTAACCGGATATCGCCGGTGGAAACGATGATTAAGCTGGATTAGGAGAAAGATTATGAGCAGAGTCATAAAAATTATTTTAATAACAATTCTGGCAATCGTTATGTCTGGCTTCAGCCCTGTTGATTCGGCTGAATCCGCCAGGACCCGGCCCGAGGTAAAGCTCAGCTTCGACCATTTTTATGATCACGCCGAGCTGACTGCAGCCCTTAAGGAACTGCAGAAAGCCTATCCCGACCTGATGAAGCTGGAATCAATCGGTAAGTCCTACCAGGGCCGGGATATCTGGGCGGTTATCATAAACAATCCCGCCACCGGCCCCGCCGAGCACAAGCCCGGTTTTTATATCGACGGCAATATTCACGGCAATGAAATTCAGGGGGCGGAAGTGGCCCTTTATGCCGTTTACTATTTGCTCAAAAATGCCGGTAAACTGGAATTTGTCGACCGTTTGCTTCGCGACCGGGCTTTCTATGTGGTTCCCACCATGAATCCCGATAGCCGTGATTATTTCCTGCATCTGGCCAGCGATTCCAACTCCCCCCGTTCGGGACTGGTCCCTTACGACGACGACCGCGACGGTCTGCTGGATGAAGACGGACCGGATGACCTGGATGGCGACGGCTCGATAACCTACATGCGCAAGCGGGACCCGAGGGGAAATTATAAGACCAGCCCTGACAATCCCATGGTCATGGTTCCCTGCCGTCCGGGAGAAAAGGGCGAGTTCATCATGTTAGGTTCAGAGGGTCTGGATAATGACGGCGACGGTCAGGTCAACGAAGACGGGCCCGGAGGCTATGACATGAACCGTAATTTCGGCTATAACTGGCAGCCCAATTACGTTCAGCGAGGCGCCGGCCCCTATCCTTTCTGCTGGCCGGAGACCAGAGCCGTCAGAGATTTCATCCTGGCTCATCCCAATCTCATGGGTGCCCAGTCTTTCCATAACTATGGAGGGATGATTCTCCGTGGGCCGGGGGCCAAAAACCTGGGTGAAACTCCTGCTCAGGATCGCCAGGTTTATGACTACATCGGAAAGCAGGGCGAGAAGATTCTGCCCGGCTACCGCTATATTGTTATCTACAAGGATATGTACACCGTCTACGGGGGGACGATTGATTTCACCTATAATCTCCTGGGAATTTTTACCTTTTCCAACGAGCTCGATTTCGACCAGTACACAGGAACCCAGCCGGTCTCCCAGAGAAGAAGCGGTGAAGAGGAAGACGAAGATGTCCGCGGCCGGATGTTTCGGGCCGGCGCCGGTCTGGAAGAAATTGTCTACCATCAGCTGGTGCTGATGGGAGAACAGCTGGTGGAGTGGAAACCCTATAAACATCCACTTTACGGAGACATCGAAATCGGCGGAGTCAAAAAGATGGGACGCCGGGTGCCGGCCCTGTTTCAGCTGGCTGAAACCTGCCACCGCAACGCCGCTTTCTGTCTGTACCATGCCGACCAGTTGCCGAGGTTGAATGTGGAAAACATCAGCGTTAAGAAGCTGGAAAACGGGCAGTACCAGGTGGATGTCAGGATAGCCAACGAGCGGGTGACCCCCACCATTTCCAGCCAGGCCATTCAGCGGAAGCTGCACCGCCCGGATCAGCTTAAAATCGAAGGCCGGGCCAGGCTGGTTTCAGCAGGAATCATCACTGACCGCTTCCGTGAGCTGTCCGAGCCGGTTAAGGTCAGGAAGAACAATTTTCAGGTTGATAATGGCATTCCGGGATTCGGTTATGTGGACTTCCGTCTGCTGGTTGAGGGTTCGGGCGAGCTGACCCTGATTTATGATTCTCTGAAAGGCGGCTATCTGGAAAAGAAAATCAACCTGCTGTCGGCAGGGAGCAAATAGGGAGTTACGGCCCTCATATTTGGACTGAGCAACGGCATCCGGCCTCTTTCTGATGAAATAATGGCCGGTTGATCAGCCTGAGGCGAGGTCCGGATCGGCCAGGTTATCTCCACAGCGATCAATAGGGGGAATATTTTAGTCGTCTACCTCCGGGTGCTGGCTCTGTGGTCCGGGCAGCCAGAAAATCACTTTATGTTATCAGGAGAAAACTTAAGATAGGCCCTCCCGGCGGAGGGTTAAGAAATTCTCAGGGTTTCTATTCACCACCGATCTGGAGTGATTTTACCCTGAGAGTTGGAGCCGTCCAGCTGTGGTTGAGGTCCAGGTCGTCCCCCAGCATATCTATTCCGTTCAGAATTTCGTCAGCCGTGCCGGCGATGGTTATCCCCTTTACCGGAAAGGTTACCTTTCCATTTTCTATCCACAGGCCCTCTGCTCCGCCGCTGAAATTACCGTTGACCGGATTGATCCCGTAGCCGGTTACTTCTTTTACCAGCACTCCCCTTTCGGTGGCGGCGATGATTTCTTCCGGTTTTGCTTTTCCAGCCAGGATGTAGAAATTATGCGGACCGATTCCCGGCAGGCTGTCAAAACTGCGCCGGCTGGCATTTCCAGTGCTTTTGACGCCTGCTCTTTTTGCGGCATAAGCGTTGTAAAGGAAACCTTTAAGAAGGCCATTCTCCACAATCAAACGCTTCTGTGTAGGAACGCCCTCTCCGTCAAACGGAGCGCTGGCCAGTCCCTTTTCCAGCGTCCCATCATCAACTATGGTGATAAGCTCGGAGGCGATTTTTTGCCCGAGCTTTTTTCCGAGGAAGCTGGCTCCCTGAAGCACCCGCTCTCCGTTTATCGCCTGAATTATCCCGCCAAGAATGGCGTAGGCAACATCGGGGTCAAGTATCACCGCCGCTCGCTGGGTTTTTACCGGCTGCGGGTCGAGCATTCTCAGGGCTTTTTCTGCGGCCCGGCCGGCCACCTCGGCTGCCGGCTTGAGGTCTGAGAAAAACCGGCGCTGGCAGGATTCATAACCGCTGGATTTCTGGTCGCCCTTTTCTGCAATTACGCTGAGACTGAAACCACA
>CAZDZU010000118.1:0-5867 GCA_964509995.1 uncultured Eubacteriales bacterium
GTCAGAACTTCCGGAAAAGGCGACTGCTAAGACCATTCTCTAAATAAATTAAAACTCTGGCTATGGCATCTATCGGTATTTCAGGGGCTGACGCCATAAGACTGCAAGTGTTCTGCCTCAGAAGATCTGGGGACACCGTACAGTGTCCCCTTTTTTAATGGAAAAGGCTGTCGATAACCGTTTGATATTAAACGATTTACGGAAAGGCCGTCTCAGCAAAAGGCAAGATTTGGGGACACTGTACGGTGTCCCCTGTTCTAATAGATTTCACTGCTCAGGATTCTGGTCGGCTGCCAGGCGCCCTTATATTTTTCCAGCAGGACCAGATAACCGACGCCCATTTCCGGGCTGGCCACGTGGGAGACAAAAACCAGGGCCGCCGTCCGGCCGGGATTAAAGCCAACCCGCGAAACAAAGGTCCGCCCCGGAGAAAGCAGCGACTCATCCCGGGTCTGGTTCTTGCTATCTCCTTCTCTGATGGCCAGGACTTCATCCAGACCTTCGGGCAAATCGTCACTCAGCCGGTACTGCTTTTTATTTTTGCCGTTGTAATCCTCAAGCAGAGCTTTATCCACCCCTTTAAGCTTTTCAAAGGTTTTATTTCGAGTTTGGTCCTCCAGCACCACGAACCCGGCCGGCAGCCCATCCAGTCTCACCGGGCTCAGGGCCGGCGGATTAAAAACTGCCCGGTAGACTTCAAATTCTTCAGGCTGCACAAAATCCTCGCAGGATAATCTGCTGGTCAGGAGATAACCGAGTTTCTGTTCATCCAGCTGCCATCGTCTCTCCCGCAAAAAGGCCGGGTCTTCCAGGCATCTGGCCTGAATATAATCTCTGAATTCATCCGCGGTCATTTTCTGTTGATAAATGCCATAAGGGGCAGACGAGCTTAGCTTATAAGCGTAGCGGGGAAGTTTTGAAATATCCCACCTCAGGTCATCCTTAAAATTGAAATCACCGAAATAACTTAACAGCTGGAGGTATATTTTCTGCCCGGGCCTGAAAAACCCGCTGGCTTCAGGCAGCAGTTTTTTGATTTCTTCCGGATAGATTTTGGAGGAGGAACTTACTTCCCAGCCGGAAGTAAAAAGTTCAAAATATCTGTTCTCCCTCAACTCTTCAACCCAGAAACTCCCCGGCAGGAGGAGAATAAGGTCTACCCTTCCCTGCCCGCCAACCAGATTGGATGTTTTCAGGGGATAATACAGCTCGCTGGATTTGAACCTGTAAGCCAGCGGTTCTACCAGCCCGGCTTTTTTCCCTATCTTCACTGAATCAAAAACAAAATAATTGAAGCCCCGGTTGAGATAATCCGCGGCCGAGGCAACAAAGTCATCAAGATTGCTTTCAAGCTTTATGCTTTTCTGCTTGAAAAATCGCCTGACCCAGTTTTCAAACTCCTCCGGCCGATTTATCTTAACCACGGTAACGTCATGCATCCCGATCTTCTGGCTGAGCCGGATCTCCACCGCCGCGGCCGCGCCTCCCCCGCCTTTGGCAAAGCCGGATTTCATCAAGATATCCTTGGTTTTTAGAAGCTCGGACACTTTTTCCAGAACTGGCCCCTCAACCAGAAAAACAGTCGGTTCTGACGGGAAGGGAATAAATTCCAGCACCTCGGTTTCCTTTTCAGCCCGGAGCTCGGTGGCCAGAACCAGAATCTCTTCCAGTTTGTTATGAAAAATGATCGCTTTCTGCGAATCCTGAGCCAGATTGGCCTGGACCGGACTGAAAGATCCCCGGTCGGCAGCGCCACTCACAAAGCCGGCCCCAACCAACAGAACCATCACCACCGGAAACAGAAAAACACCCGGTCTGCTGAAAAGCCGGGCCCTTCTTTTGATTTTATCTATATTATTTTTCTTCGGCTTGCCAGCCTCACCATTTTTCATCCAGGATTTCCTTTCTCTTTCGCTGGTATTCTTCTTCAGTCAACAAACCCTCTTTACGCAATGCCTCGATCTCCCTCAGCCGGACGGAAAAATCTGGTTTGGCTCCGGCCGCTTCTTCTTTTTTAGCCGGAGCATTCTCCTTCTCAATTTCCAGAACTTCAAGAGCCGCCGGGTTGGGACTCGACTTTTTGAAAGATGACAGGTTGACAATGGAATAGACGGCCATTCCAAGGCAGGCCGCAACCCAGATCAGGAAAAAGAATGAAATCAGCCCCCGCCCCTCTCCGGTCTCCCCGATCACCGAAAAAAAGAACACCAGCCCGAAGACCAGGAAAAGCAGGCTCATAATAAGGGTTATGATGGAACTCGTGGGCGATGGCCTGAGAGTGGCCCTTTTTATTTTACCGATATCAGGGTCGTTCATTTTTCCTCCCGCGCCGATTATAAAATGCTCAAGACCATAACTCAACCGGAAATTTTCAGACACCGGCTTTAGCAGAATATTAAGCCGGCCTAAGAAGTATTTCGAGCATTTTCCAGAAATATAAATTGATTTAAGAGCCCGGCTGAAAGAATCAACAACGCTGGCTTCAAAAGCTCAGGACTGAGGGCCCTGGCTTGACATTGTGCTCTGGATATGAGCTAATAACCCTCGAAAGCTGAAGGTTTGACCAAAAGTTTTCCAGCCAATAAAGAGCGGTTTTGCCGCCAATAGACTTTCAGTCCGAATCTCAAGCCAGCAAAGGAATGGTGTAATGAAGATTAAATTCATAACGAGCTTTTTTATTTTTTCACTTCTTTCAATCAGCCTGAGCCTGCCGGGGCTGGCGACTGTTCAGGCCGGGGTACAGTCCTTCACCGGATATCTCATAGTTCAGGAAGAAGGAAAATACCGGACAGAAAAAGTCGAGCAGGTCAGGTTTCAGATTGCCGGCGAAGAAATCCGGGATTTGCGTCTTAAGCTACGGGCAGCCAGCGGAGATTTGACCTTCGCCCGCTTCCAGACTCTGGCCAGAGACGGCAGTAATTTTACCGACTGGTTTCAGTTTGAAGGCCGCGGGCTGACCGGCGTCGGGGGCCAGCCGGTGACCTATGAATATTTCCTGGCCGACGCCTACGCCGGAATTTCCCCACCTGTCGTTCCCGGATATTCCATGTACGAAGCCATAAAAAAAGTGGCCGAGGCCCTGGGGTTGCCGGTACCCGACCGGACTTTTGTCGTTTATGGGCAGAACCGGAGCCCGATTTATGAATTTTTCTGTTATCTGGACCGGCCGGAAAAGAAGGAAAAAGACTGAGAAGAGCAGGCTGAAATTATCGGCTCGGCCGGCCAGAATTAGTTTTATGAGGCTGAGTTACAAGCTTTGAGCGGCAAAATTAAAAAACCTGTAAGAACCTTTTTCAGATATAACGAATCTTTCGGCTGCCCCAAAAACTTGAATCGGCCGGAAAAGACGCTTAAATGCCTGTAAAAAGCATTATTTCCGGATCGTCAGGATTAGAAACCATAGTTCGGCCTTCGGCTCATGAGAATTATGGTTGCGGGCAGGAATATTACCGGATATGCTTCTTCAGGAAAAGGAAAAAGTGGCCGTCAGGTCTGACTTAAAAAAATGAGGAGGATAATGGTGAACAGAAAAGTTAGATTCCATCTTACAATGGCTCGTGCCCTGATACTTGCCATAGCTCTTCTGACTGTGATTCCCACCGGACTTCTGGCCCAGACGCCGGATGCCCGCCGGACGGGAGAGGAAGTGCTTTACGAAGCCCTGCTCGGAGCCGGGGATTTTCTGATCGTGGTCGAGAGTAACGGCTGCACCCGGAAGGAATCTTTTCAGGTAGAGGCGGTCAAATCAAAAAATCCGGACGGTTCAATTCATTATGCTTTCACCGTGAGGAGAAAAGCGCCGGATGAATGCAAGCGAATGCCGGAAAGGGTGGTTATCCATTTCAACCTCGAGAAAGACCTGGGAATAACCGGAAAATACACCTATTCCTTAACCAACAGGATTTTCCCGGCCCCGGCCGAAGAGAATTCTCTCTACCAGCTGATCGAAAAATACTTCACCCTCCAGCCCGGCACCGCCAGGGTCTCAGAACAATCCCGGAAAGATTCGGCAGTATCAGCAGGAATGGAATCTCCGTTCGCTTCAGCTCTTAAAGATGAGCTCAACCGCCTGGGTCTTCAGGTCCGCTCGGAGCTAAAAAAGGCGATGATTTTTGCCATCGAATCAGAAATAGCCCGCTACCGGCAGCGGGGAGACCAGAAAAAAGTCTCGGAGCTCAGCGAACAGTTGAAAAAATTCCAGACCATGGCCGAGGCCGATTTCCCCCTGCCGCCTGAAGAGCCGGAGCAGGCCGGCGAAACCGCGTTCCAGTCTGACGGGCCGGTTCTCCCGCCTCAGGTGCGAGAAGCCCGGATCACAGTCACCAAGCCTTTAAGGCAGGGGGCAATAATTGAAGTGGCCGGCATGAGCAAATCCGGTCCTTTTTACCACCTGGCCGGCAGCCGGGGCGACATTCTGTCGGCTTTGACACCAGGACAAAAATATGACGTTTTTCTTTTGCTCATCTATAAAAGAGAATATTTTGGGCCGATCCCCAATTACTACGTTTATCTGGCCGGCCTCAGGGAAAAATAATTAAAAAAGGGAATTGAAAAGGAGAAAAAAATGCTGGGAATCATGGAACTCATCGTCATCCTGACCTTGGTCTCAGTCCCGCTGCTTCTGATTTCCCTGATTGATGTCCTCAGGCATGACTTCCCCGGAAATGACAGGCTGGTCTGGATTCTGGTCATCATATTTTTCCCTCTGATCGGACCGATTCTTTATCTGATCATCGGGAAGAAGGCCAGAATCAAGAAATCAGAAACGGTTTAAGGCAACCGGAAAAGTCGAATCTTTATTTGCCTGCCTGCTCTTTAATTCTTATTTTTAATTTTTTGCTTTCTGCCGGAAAGCAAATACACCAGAACCGTAAGATAGGGCAGAACCAGTAGCCCTCCGCCCAACCCGGCCTTCAGCCCGAAAATCAGGAACAGGAAAACCGACAGCAGCAGAGCCAGAAAACTCAGGAATATCATCAGCACCCAGACAATCTTGCTGTAGCCCAGAAACTGATTTTTCAGGACGTCAATCAAAACGATTAGCAGCAGAATAAAGGCCAGCAGCGGGGGCCAGAAGCCGACAAAAATATGGGGCGAAGTCCAGCCGGAAGAAACCTTGACGTCGTTGACCGCCACCACTTCCCGGGAAATTGCGTTGTATCTGCTGAGGAAGGCGGCCTTTTCCACCTGGAGCACCGCCGCCTGTTCGGAGAGCATCACATAAAGTGAATCTCCCTTGAGGAAAATCCGGGGCGACGGCGCCCTCATAAATTCCAGGGCTTTCCCCTCGGCCATCAGACCAACCGAATAATTGGTGGCGTAAAAAAGCCCTGCTTCCTCAGAGTAATCGAGCCCCATTATTATATCGGTCGGATGCTCATAATAAACCTGCGGCCAGGAGGCTCCTTCTGTGATCAGCAGCACCAGCTGACCGTGGGCGACAAAGGTTTTTTCTCCGTTTCCCGAAACCGCGGTTACTCGTTCAGCGGAAACATAGACCGGGATAAATTCAGGAACTGCCGTCCCGGAATACTCTTCATTTTCTGCTCTCCCGGGAATTATGTCCTCACCTTCAGCAGCTTCGCCTGTGCTGGAATCATCAGGGCTTATGCTAATGCCGTTAACACTGATGTCAGTGCCACTAATACTTATGTTAAGGCCGCCGGTGCTTTCCACAACTACCCCAGCCCCGGCTCCTTCATCCGTAGCCTTTATGCTGAAATCAGTATTATCTTTGCTGAGAGTTTCTGCAACTAGACCAGAATTTTCTTTTTCCGGCCGCACCCGGCCGGGCTTCAGACAGTAAACCTCATATTTCTCCGTCTGCTCCTCATCTCCGAGGCTCTTTCTGACGACAAAATAAAGAC
>CAZDZU010000119.1:0-5844 GCA_964509995.1 uncultured Eubacteriales bacterium
TACCAGATTGGTGCTGACCGAGCCGATGTCAATACCCAGATAGCCGCGGGCCGGGAAGTTAATCCTGTCAGTCGGTTCGGAAGCCGGACAGGCACTAAGTTCTCCCAGCGGCTTCAAAGTCGAAGGCCTTTGGCCGGCGGCCGGTCTGATTCCTGAAAGCACCGAGTCTGCGACCAGAAGCCGATTCTCGTTCCAGCCGGCAATGGCCAGGCTGGCCGCTCCGATGGCCGGGAGATATGGTGATAATTCTGATAACAGGAGTTGTTCAGGGTCGGTTTTCAAGGTCTCCTGAAAAGCTCTGACGACGCCAGCATTTTTTATGATATTACCGGCCAGGGCGAGAGGCCAGGAAATATCTTTTCCCTTGAGAAGAGAGGAGGTCACCGACCTGACCAGGGCCAGACAGACCCCATAGGCGATTTCTTCGGGCGGAATGCCTTTCTGCTGGAGATGAATCATATCAGATTTGGCGAAGACGCTGCAGCGGCCGGCAATAGTTGCTCCTTTTTTTGCCCTTGCGGCCAGAGCAGAAAAATCCTCAACCGACAGGCGCAAGCGGTAAGCCTGCTGTTCCAGAAAAAGACCGGTCCCGGCGGCGCATCTCTCGTTCAGGGCAAAATCAAGAACTTCCGGAAACGGGTCTCTGCCCGATGCTCTCCCCAGTTCCACCCAGCGGGCGCTCTCGGCGCCAATATCAAAGACCGACCTGGCTTGAGGAAAAATCAACCCGACTCCGGCGGCCAGGGCTGAAATCTCATTTACCTTGAGAACTTCATCTGGAAAGTCCAGGCCATTCCGGCCGGCTCCGGTGACCGAAATTAAAAGTTTCTTGCCCGACAACGAGGCCTGGTTTCTCCTGAGGATGGTTTCCAGAGCTGCGGGGAAATTGCCCCTGACCGGCTGGCTGTCTTTGACCAGAATTTTTCGCTCCTGGTCAAGAACTGACAGTTTTATCGACTGGATTCCCAGGTCGAGTCCCAGGGCCAGAAAACTCACAGCCACAACTCTCCTGCTAGCATGGTTTTATACTCCGGAATCAGGAAAGAAGTTTAAGCAATCGGTACTCCGGTTCAAATTTTAATTGCTTTGGCTGAATGGCCATTTCCAGTGGTACGAGTTCTATTTTATCATTTTTCAGGGATACGCATTTATCGCTCTCCCCCTGAAGGAGATACTCAACGGCGGCGTTTCCCAGGCGGGCGGCCAGAATCCGGTCAAAAGCTGTTGGCCTTCCGCCACGCTGGATGTGGCCGAGAACAGCGATTCGGGTTTCCAGGCCGGTCAGACGGGTGATGTCGGCGGCCACGTCCCGGGCAGAGGCTTTTCCCTCGGCCACAACCACAATCCAGCTGACCTTGCCGCGGGCGTTGCCGGCCTGAATTTCCAGGCAGATTTCTTCCAGAGAAAAGTCCTGTTCCGGCAGAAGAACATCCTCGCAACCACCGGCCAGGGCGACTTTCATCGCCAGATAACCGCAATCCCGTCCCATAACTTCAACCACAAAAATCCTTTCCAGACTGGTCGCCGTATCCCTGATCTTATCCAGGGCGTCAAGAGCCACGTTGACGGCTGTGTCCGCCCCCAGGCAGTAATCAACTCCGTTGACGTCATTGTCGATGGTGGCCGGGATTCCCATCACCCTGATTCCGTACTTTGTGGCCAGCAGATGGGCCCCGCTCAGCGAGCCGTTTCCCCCGATGACTACCAGCCCGTCAAGCCCTTGGTCGCGGATGGTTTTCAGAGCCTTCTGCTGGCCGGCAGGGGTGAGAAATCTTTCCGAACGAGCCGATTTCAGAATTGTTCCCCCCAGGTTGATGATACCCGATACTGCCCGCCGGTCGAGAGTCAACAGGTTGCCGTCTATGAGTCCGTCGTATCCTTTAACTATTCCCAGGACTTCAAGATCATGACTGGCGGCGGTTCTGACCAGGGCCCGCAGGGCGGCATTCACTCCGGCGCAATCTCTGGTGATGACCCCAATTCTTTTTAACATTCTTAAGCTCGATCTGTTAGGTTGATATTATCAGAGTTGACTCTTAGTTTAAAGACCGTCCGCAGTAAGGGCAGAACCGGAATTCAGAAGCCACCGGCCGGTGGCAACCGGGGCAGACTGGCCCGGCTTCAGAATTCTGTTCTTCAGTGGTCCCGGTCCGGATGTTCTGTTCCGGCATTTCCAGGCCGCAATTTTCGCATCGCAGACCGGGCTGTCCTTTGCTGACCGGAAAAAGCGGAATGAAAAAAAGGCTGAGGTAGTGGTCAACCCTGGCCCGGTAGAGGGCAGCCGTGCCGCAGCGGGGGCAGATTCCCGCCTGCTCGTCCAGTTTTTTTACCCTCGGGGCTATTCCTCCAATTAAGAAAAACATTTTAGAAGTCAGGCCTCTTTAATTAATTCCTTTCATATATCGCAGATATTCATCTGCTCTGGCCGGTGGTCTGGTTGAAATGCTTACCAGGACCACGGCTATAAAAGACAGTATGAAGGCCGGCACCCACTCCGAGACGATAGCTTTGAGTGAAGGAATGAGGTACCAGACAATTTCGGTTAGAGAGCCAGCCAGGATACCGGCAATGACTCCTTCTCTCGTCGTCTTTTTCCAGTAAAGCGACAGCAGGATAGAGGGACCGAAGGCCGCCCCCAGCCCACCCCAGGCGAACAGCACCAGATAGAAAACCAGTTTGTTGGCGTAGGCGGCAAAGAGCAGGGCGACAATGGCCACCAGAAGAGTAAACACCCGGCTGATGAAAACCAGTTTCTTTTCGGATATCTGTTTTTGACCGGCGATTATTTTTTGATAGGCATCCCGGACTACGGCTGAAGAAGCCACCAGTAACTGAGAAGAGGCGGTGGACATGATAGCCGCGAAAATGGCGGCAATGGTCAGCCCAAACAGAAAGGGATGCAGATGCTGGGAACCGAGAAGGGGATAGACGTTTTCCGGGTCTTTTCCTGGCAGGCTGGCCACGTCCAGATAGAGGGCTCTTCCGGCCAGACCGATGAAGACTGCTCCCCAGGCCATCAGGACATTCCAGACGGTGCCGACAAGACCGGTTTTATTCAACTTTTCCGGCTCCTCGATGCTCATATATTTATTAAGAATATGGGGATTGCCCGGAGAGCCGAAGCCGATGCCGACAAAGCCCAGCCAGGCGCCTAAACTGATGGCGAAGGTGTCTAGATAGCCGGGGGAAATATCCTTCAGAACGGAGAACAGCCGCCCCAGACCGCCAAAATGAATTATGGCTATGACCGGGAGTATCATCAGAGCAAAGATCATGAACAGCGCTTGAAGGGTATCCGTCCAGCAGACGGCCATGAATCCACCGAGCACGGTGTAAAAGATAACAATGGCGGCCGTGATCAGGATTCCCTGAAGCGGAGTTACATTGAAACTGGCAGCCAGCGATTTGCCGCCGGCGTTGAACTGGGCGGCCACGTAAGCGGTCATGAAAATCAGGATGGGAATCAGGGCAAAAAGCCGCAGCAGGTGCTTTCGGTCCTCAAACCTTGACTCCAGGTAATCGGGTATGGTGATATCGCCCATTTTCCCGGTGAAATATCGCAGGCGTTTGCCGGGAAAGATGAACATGAAAAGTTCAACCAGAATGTATCCGACCACTGCCCAGACGGCCGAGACTCCCCGGGTAAAAGCCATTCCGGAAACGCCGATCAGCAGCCAGGCCGAACGGCCGGAGGTGACGGCAGCCAGGGCTACCACAAATGACTTCATTTTCCGACCGCCCAGAAAAAATTCTCCAATTCCGCGAGAGGAAAACCTGGCGGTGATGATTCCCACCGAAACCATCATTATGACGTATAGAATAAATGCGGTCAGGGCCCAGGGGTTCGTATGAATGCTCAGGGTGCTCATTTCTGCCCTCCCTTTCTGAGCCCCAGAATCAGGGCCAGGGACAGAATCAGTCCGGGCATGATGAACAGGCCGAAGATAGTTGACAGCATGGTCACCTCCTTCAGATGGCATAAAATACCACAGGCTGACCCGGTCTTCAATTTTCATTTCAGCTGGCAATTCTCTGGAACAATTCTTCCGCTTGTGCTATGTATAAAGTCTCAGATATTTTGTGGAGGCTATGATGACAAAGGGTAAAATGTGGATTATGTTCTTATTAATCAGCTTGGTGATTATTCTGCTGGCGGTTTCGGCCTGCCGGAAAGCTGAAGAAAAAATAATCTATCCCCAGACTCGAAAAACGGATCAGGTTGATGACTATTTCGGCACAAGAGTGGCTGACCCATACCGCTGGCTGGAAGATGATAATTCCGAAGAGACCAGGAAGTGGGTGGAAGAGCAGAACCGGGTGACTTTTGCCTATCTGGAAAAAATACCCTACCGGGAAAAAATTCGCCAGCGCCTTAAGGACATTTACAACTATCCCCGCCTGGGACAGCCTGTCAGGGCCGGTGAATACTACTTCTTCTATAAGAATGACGGGCTACAGAATCAATCAGTGCTTTATATTCAAAAAGGTCTGGACGGCCAGCCAGAGGTCTTTATCGACCCCAATCAGCTTTCTCCGGACGGAACGGTCAGGATAGGGCTGGCCGGATTTTCTCCCGATTTCCGCTATCTGGCCATAAACCGCTCCGAGGCCGGCTCGGACTGGTCGGAGATCAGGGTAATGGAAATTGCCACCAGGAAGGAGCTCCCGGACCGGATACAGTGGGTGAAGTTTTCCGGAGCGGCCTGGTATAAAGACGGCTTTTTTTACAGCGGCTATGACCGACCGGCTCCTGGCCAGGAACTTCGGGCCCGAAACGAATTCCAGAAGGTCTTCTACCACAAGCTGGGAGAGCCGCAGGAAAAGGATATTCTGGTTTACCAGGATCCGAAAAATCCCCTCCGGTACTTAAACCTTGGTGTGACCGAGGACCAGAAGTACGCCATCCTGGACGTTTCGGCCGGAACTTCTGGCAATGAACTGTACTGGAAAGACCTGAGTGCAAAACAATCTGAGTTCCGACTGCTGATTCCTGGTTTCGACCATGACAGCGAAGTCATAGACAACCTGGGCGATAAATTCCTGGTCAGGACCAATATTGGAGCTCCTAATTTCCGCCTGGTGCTGGTCGACCCGAAAGACCCGGCCCCGGAACGATGGCAGGAAATTCTTCCCGAAAAACCAGAGGTTCTGGTCTCGGCCAGTACTGCCGGCGGTTATCTGTTTGCTTCCTATCTCCAGGACGCCCGGACCCGGGTTTATCAGCACCGGCCGACGGGCGAGCTGATCAAGGAAGTTGAGCTCCCGACCATTGGCACCGCTTCCGGGTTCGGAGGCTGGCGCGATGATAAGATAATTTTTTACACTTTTCAGTCTTTCAACTATCCTCCCACCATCTATAAATATGATCTGGCCAGCGGCCAGTCTGAAGTCTTTGTCCGGCAGCAGGTCAAGTTCAACCCGGAAGATTTTGAGGTCAAGCAGGTATTCTATAACAGCAAGGACGGAACCAGGGTGCCAATGTTTATTGTCAATAAAAGAGGACTGACTCTGGACGGAAAAAACCCGACCTATCTAACGGCTTACGGCGGGTTTAACATCAGCCTGACCCCTTCTTTCAACCCGACCATCCTGATAATTCTGGAAAATGGCGGAGTTTTCGCCCAGCCCAACCTGAGAGGCGGGGGAGAGTATGGAGAAACCTGGCACCGGGCCGGAATGCTGGAGAATAAGCAGAATGTGTTTGATGATTTCATCGCTGCGGCTGAGTACCTGATCAATGAAAAATACACTTCTCCAAAGTACCTGGCCATTTCCGGCGCTTCCAATGGGGGGTTGCTGTGGGTGCGGTCATTACCCAGCGACCGGAGCTTTTTGGCGTGGCCT
>CAZDZU010000120.1:0-5805 GCA_964509995.1 uncultured Eubacteriales bacterium
GTGTACATGTAAGCGATGGAGACTTTCTCTTTCTTGTAGAAATTGGTCCGCAGGATGGACTTGATGAAGGTGATAACGGTCAGCAGCACAGTCCGGTCGGCCTCCACCGGCACCTCGCGGGTTATCTCTTTGACCAGCGTCTGAAGCCCGTCATCTATCTTATGGTCCTTAACAGCCGGGTTGAACTTGCGGTCAAAAAGTGAGAACAGCTTCTTGACCATGAGATGATTATTGATCAGGGCATCCCAGACGCGGTCTTCGGTAAAGGTCTCTTTGGCCAGCCTGGTCTTCATTTCGCGCAGCAACCCCAGGAGTTCAGGATTATCCTTGAGAGCCTGCGACAGCTTCAGGTATTCCTCGTTAAAGCTGCTCAGGAACTGATGGGCAAAACTCCAGGCCGAGACTCCGAACAACATTTCCTGGGCGGTGAGTTTACCTTCCCGGAACAGAGCTGACAGCGGGCTCTCCGGAATGACGTAAATCAGGCTGATGTCCGAAACCAGGTCCTGCAGCTTTTCTTCGTCCGTAATATCATCCAGGTAGAAGGTCAGGATGGTCTTGCCGTTGGCAAAATGCTCCATGTACTTCCGCCTGGAAACCAGACCGTGGGAATTGATGGCGTCGGAAACATTGATGAAAAAGCGGGAAATTGAGTCGCTCTTGCAGACGACCGAAATGCGCAGGGTTTTGTCCTTGGCCACATGAGCCACATCGATATAAGGCCTTTCCTGGTCCCTGGCCTTGTCCATCAACTCCTGGTAGCGAGTCAGAGTTTCCCTGGGAATCGAAGCCAGGAATTCTTTGTCGCCGATTTTCTTCAGGTCGGTCTCTTCTGGAGACACCTCCCGGCTGGCAAACTCCGGTTTGCAGACCACATACCAGCGCAGATACTCAACTCCACGCAGCTTGCGGGCCGAGCGGTAGGACTGGATGCGGTAGCCAGGATACTTCTTCTCGATTTTCTCTTCGATTTCTATTGCCCGGTAATGGTTATCTTCCACCAGATAAAGGGCTTCATTGACCAGCTCGGTGGCAGAATCAATCTGGACTTCCTGTTCTCCCCGCAACCTGGCCAGGATTTCCGCCGACCGCAGCGCCTCTATGTGCCGGGCAATGGTAATCAGCGGGGTTGATTCAAAATACTGCTCGCTCAGACCGAGGTCGGTGCAGAAAGTCTCAATTTCTTCCCGCACTGTTTCCGGAGGGAAAAAATTGTCCTTGAGGATGACTTCTTCAATCTCCTTAAGCTGGTTTTCAGTCAAAAAGGTCTTCTTGGCAATCTCTTTCAGAGATTTCATTTGATACTCCTTTGCTGAATTTTTTTTTTTATTTCAGAAGAGTGGATTTCGGAACTTGCGGATTTTATTTTTTATTGCTTTTTATTATATTAAATTAAGAAATCTAACTCCCCTGAAATTAGGAGAGATTATACCACAATCGACAGGTCCTGGCAAAGCAGGAAGGACAAAAAAACTTCAGCCCCTCCAGCCCAGCAGGGCCACCGTCCAGCAGGCCACTGCCTGCCCCGAACCGACTTCTCCCAGCCCCTCGGCGGTCTTTGCCTTGAGGCCAATGTCCCCCGGGTCTATATCAAGCAGGGGCGCCAGGTTAGCCCTCATGGCCGGGAAATAAGGTCCCAGCCTGGGCTTCTCCAGGATGACCACACTATCGGTGTTGAGGACCTCCAGGCCGGCTTCCTTGAGTTCTGCCATAACCCGCCTCAGCAACTCCAGGCTGGAAATGTCCCTGTAAGCCGGGTCGCTGTCGGGAAACTTCTGACCGATGTCTCCCCGGCCGGCCGCCCCCAGCAGGGCATCTATAAGGGAGTGGACCAGAACATCTCCGTCCGAGTGAGCCAGACAACCGGCGTCGGATGGCAGGCTAACCCCTCCGATGATCAGCTTCCGGCCGGGGACCAGGCGGTGCAGGTCATAACCCAGCCCGGCCTTAATCTTCATGCGGGCCTCCAGCTCAATGCAATTCACCGTTATAACGGCCGAAAATCATTTTACCCACGGTAGTCTGCAGAACTGAGGTCACCGTTATGTCCACCGTCTGGCCGATCATTCTGCGGGCGTTATCGACCACCACCATGGTTCCGTCGTCCAGGTAAGCCACCCCCTGATCTTTTTCCTTCCCTTCCTTGAGAATGAAAACCCTCATGGTTTCGCCGGGCAGAACAACGGGCCGGAGGGCGTTGGCCAGCTCGTTGATATTCAGGACCTCAATTCCCTGCAGCTTGGCCACCTTGTTGAGGTTGAAATCGTTGGTGACGATTTTGGCCTTGAGGGCTTTGGCGCACTCTATCAGCTTGGAATCGACATCCCGTATTTCCGGGAAATCCAGGTCCGAAATCACCACCTTGACCCTGGAAATTTTCTGTAGCCGGTCGAGGACTTCCAGGCCGCGACGGCCTCTCTGTCTTTTCAGGGGGTCGGGAGAGTCGGCTACCAGCTGCAATTCCTTCAGCACAAACTGGGGGACCACCAGGTGCCCCTCAACAAAACCGGTGCCGCAGACCTCTGCAATCCGCCCGTCGATGATGACCGAGGTGTCCAGCAGCTTGTAGGTCTTCTCCGTCCCCTGGCTGCGGATGAAATTGGCAAAAAATCCAGGTTCCAGCCACTCGGGCTTCTTGATGCCCAGCAAATAGCCAATGTAGGGAAAGGCAATCAGAAAAAAGATGCGGATGAAGGCGGCCATTTCCGAGGTGCGAACGACCGTGTGGTAGATTGACCCCAGAAGCCACCCGGCCAGCACGCCCAGCAGGGTACCGATGGAGGCTGTCCAGATAATTCTGAACTGTGCTTTCCTGACCCTGGTTTCCAGCAGCACAATCAGCACACCCAGCAGCAGCCCGACAGCTGCTCCAGCTGACCGGGGGAGGGTGAAGGGGGGATAAAAATAGCCGGCAACTATAACCAGTGAGACAATGATTAACCTGAATAATATAAGTCCCATATTAATCCTTCCTTCAGGTCTGGCTTAATTTTACAAAATTGGGAGAGAAATTAAAATACCTGACCCAGCGCCCTGCGGACCGAATCCACCCCAAGACATTTTATCCCTTTAAGATTTTCGCCCTGGAGCTGGGGCAAATTGCCAGCCGGCATCAGCACCGTCTCGAAACCGAGCGATCTGGCCTCCCTTACCCGGGCCAGCGGCTGGCTGACCGAGCGGACCTCACCGCTCAGTCCCACCTCCCCGAAGACGGCCATTTCCCGGGGCAGGGGAAGATTCTTGATCGAGGAAATCACTGACAGCACCACCCCCAGGTCAGCCGCCGGTTCGTCCACCTCCAGCCCCCCGGCCACGTTAAGATATATGTCCTCACCGGAAAAACTGTAGCCTATTTTCTTTTCCACCAGAGCCAGCAGCATCGATACCCGGTAATGGTCGAGGCCGATGGACATCCGCCTCGGGTTGCCAGAAAAAAGGGTGGAAGAAACCAGGGCTTGAATTTCAACCAGCAACGGTCTTGACCCCTTGATGGTTGAAATCACCACGCTGCCCGGCTCATTCTGGGGCCTTTCTCTGAGAAAAAAAGCCGAGGGATTGTCGATGGGCCTCAGGCCAGCCTGGCTCATTTCAAAAATGGCCAGCTCCGAAACCGGCCCGAAGCGGTTTTTCAGCACCCGCAGCACCCGGTGATGATGGTCACGCTCACCCTCAAACAGCAAGACGACATCCACCATATGCTCCAGCGATTTGGGTCCGGCCAGACTCCCTTCCTTGGTGATATGGCCGATCAGAAAAACCGGAATCTGATTTCTTTTGGCCAGCCGGAAGACGCGGTTGGTAACCTCCCGGACCTGACTGATGGTGCCCGGACTTGATGTCAACTGTGCGGAAAAAATGGTCTGGACCGAATCTATGATAAGAGCCTTCGGCTTCA
This sequence comes from uncultured Eubacteriales bacterium, assembly GCA_964509995.1. Taxonomy (GTDB): domain Bacteria; phylum Acidobacteriota; class Aminicenantia; order Aminicenantales; family Saccharicenantaceae; genus Saccharicenans. Next base: position 3,896 of record CAZDZU010000120.1, read on the forward strand.
TCCGGTCGGCGGCGTTCAGTATTTTTTCCAGAGCAGTCTCAGCCAGAAGATAGACTTTTTCCCGGCTCAGGCCCAGCCGGTCGCCCCGCAGTTTGATCTGCTCCAGAGATTCTTCTCCGGAGACATATAGCACCGGCCCCTCTCCTGCGGCCAGGTCTCTTGACACCTGAAGCAGCAGGGTTGACTTGCCAATTCCCGGTTCCCCGCCGATCAGAACTACCGAGCCCAGCACCAGCCCGCCGCCCAGCACGTTGTTGAACTGGTCAATACCAACCGGAATCCTCTGACTGGTTGTTTCCTTTATATCCTGGTAAAGAACAGGCTCGCCCCCGCTTTCCAGAACCTCCCCGGCGAATTCCTCTTCCAGTTCCTCGACCATGGTATTCCACTCGCCGCACTGGCTGCAGCGGCCGAGCCATTTCGGCGAATGAAAGCCGCAACTCTGACAGACAAAGACGGTTCCCTTTTTCATCTCAGCTCCAGCCCCAGGCCAAAGAACACCTCCCGGCGGTCGGCCAGGGAAAAATCATCCAGTCCCACGAGGAGGAATAAATTCTTCACCGGATAGACGCGGCCGTACACCCTGAGCTGAGGCCCGGGGACGCGGTTAAAGTCAAAAGCTTCGGCACTCAGGGCAAATCGGTTGTTCAGTATATACCAGTCAAGTCCAGCCCCGAACCGGGATTCGATCAACCCTCCCCTGGCCACCAGCCCTCTCCATTTCCAGCCGGCCTGAAGGGAGTACTCAAATCGGTCCTCCCAGGGGTTATGGACCAGGGCGGCCGCAAGCAGGGCCCGGTCTTTCCACCACAGCTGACCGGAGATCGAACCCTTGAAAAGCTCGCTGTCAGCGTAATAAGCGCCCTGGACGCCGCCCCTGAAATCCAGAGCCGAGACGGACGAGGTAATCCTTTTAATCTGTCCGACGGTTTCTCGGGTGTCATCATAAAGACCTGTTTCCTGGACCAGTTTCCCGGCCGTGCCCTCACCGCTTTCTATTTTTCCCAGCAGGCTCTTCAGGGTGTCGAGCGCCTGTCCAAGCCCGGTCAGAGCTTCATCCAGCTTGCGCAGGCTCTCCTGCACTCCCGGTCGGTTATCCTGGACCAGGCCTTTAATCTCGGTCAGGGTTTCCTGGAGACGGCCGGAGATCTGCTCCACCTGGCGGTTTATCGTGCTGAAGGTCTGACCCGAATCTTCAAGTGCCTGGTGCAGTGAAGAACGGTTTTCTTTGAGCAGGCTATCGAATTCTCCGGTCAGGGAAGCCAGGTTTTCCACGGTCTTTCGCAGGTTGGGCCCCAGGTCTTTTTGCAGAACTGTGCTCACTGAGGCCGCCACCTTTTTGATGTCTTCTCCCAGCGACATCAGCAGTGTGCCCAGCTGGTCAAAACTGATGGGTGGCAGGGAATCCATCACCTCTTCCGGTTCATAAAAAGACTCTTCCCGGCCTGGTACTATTTCCACGTACTTTTCCCCGAGAATGCCCAGGGAAGCCAGCGTGGCCTTTGACCCGTGGGGAATCCGGTATTCGGGATAAATGCTCATGGTCACCCTGGCCCGCCGTCCGTCCAGGGTGATTCCCTTAACCAGACCGATCTTAATTCCGGCCATCTTAACCGCAGCATTTTTTTCCAGTCCGAGGGCAGAATCAAAAACGGCATAGACCCGGTAACCCTGTTTCTTGAACAACTCCTGGACATCACCCACCGATAGTATCAGCACCGCCAGAAGTAGAAAAAAGCCAGACAGGAATATGCCGACTTTCATTTCTCTCTTCATGACCATGTTGTTCTCCTCACCATTCCGTAATGGGCCCCTCGGCCCGGCCGCTGATAAACTGCTGGACCACCGGGCTGGCCGAATGCCTGATTTCATCGGGAGTTCCGATCGCGATGATTCTCCCGTCATAGAGC
>CAZDZU010000121.1:0-2830 GCA_964509995.1 uncultured Eubacteriales bacterium
GTGAAAATCTATTTGTTTACTTGCCAGGGGTAGGAAGGTAAAATATAAAAACTCAATGAAAGGAGGCTATGATGAAAGGCGATCCCAGACTTATCAAGACCCTGAATTCTTTGCTGGCTGACGAACTGACAGCCATCAATCAATACATGGTTCATTCCGAGATGTGCGACAGCTGGGGTTATGAAAAACTCCACAAGACCATCGAGAAAAGGGCAATCCAGGAGATGAAACATGCCGAGAGCCTGATCGGCCGGATACTTTTCCTGGAGGGAATTCCGATCGTCTCCGAGCTGAAGAAAATTTTCATTGGCGACGAAGTGCCCAAGATGCTGGAATCGGACCGCAAGGCCGAATTTGAGGCCATCAAGGCATACAACGCCGCCATCAAACTGGCCGGGGAGGTCGGGGATTTTGCTACCAGGGAACTTCTGGAAAAAATCCTGCAGGATGAAGATAAGCATATCGACGAGATTGAAGAACTGCTGGACCAGGTCAAACAGATGACCCTGCCCATCTTCCTGACCACCCAGACCAAGGAATAACAGACCAGCCCGGCCTGATTGCCTCCGGAGCGAAATTCTATCCTAAATAATTCAAAGGGCTTCCCGGGGTGTATTTTACCCTTTGGGCTATCAGACATGCCTCTCCGGTCCTGTGACTGCGGCCTCAGAGGCTGAGGTAGGCGACGACTTCCAGGTGTCCGGTGTGGGGAAAGAAATCGACCGGCGTCAGGCGGTTGATTTTATAACCGCTATCCACCAGCACCTTCAGGTCCCGGGCCAGCGTGACTGGATTGCAGGACACGTAGATCAGAGCCGGAATTCTGAGTCCGATAACCTGTTTGAGACTCCTGGGGCTGAGGCCGGCCCGGGGAGGGTCGACGAGCAGCAGGTCAAAGCTGCCTCGGCTTATCTCCGGCAGGGCATCCTCGACTGAACTTTCCTGGAACCGGACGTTTTTGATCTTATTGCCGGCCAGGTTTTCGTTGGCCGTTCTGATGTTGGACTGGTCCCAGTCGACACCGACCACCTCGGCCGCGGCTTTTGACAGGCAGATTTCCATGGCTCCCGAGCCGCAGTAAAGACCCAGAGCTGATTGGGTGTGCAGCCGGCGGGCTTCTTCCTGAATCCTGGCATAGACCATTTCGGCCGCCAGCGGGTTAGTCTGGAAGAAGGAGCCGGGATAAATCTTAAAACGGAAGCCCTGCAATTTTTCTTCTATGGCCTCCTGGCCAAAAACCAGATGGGGTTTCTCAAAGGTTACCACATCGGCAATCCGGTCGTTTTCCATCCACCAGAAACTGGTCAGTTCTGGCACCGCTTCCAGGATGGCTGCCTTGAAATCCTCCACCGGCAATTCAGCCTGACTGGTGGTGACGAGCAGCACCATCAGGTCGCCCGTTCTCTTGCCCTCCCTGATTACCAGGTGGCGGAAAAAACCTTTCTTGCTCTCCAGGTCGAAAACCGGGAGTCCTGTTTTCGAGGCCTGGCTGCTGACGGCTCGAAATATCTTTTCAGTCAACGGCGTGCTCAGGTGGCAGAGCTCAACGGGGACGACCTTCTTGTTGCGGTTTCTGTGGTTGGGACGGGTTTTTTCTCTCAATCCCAGAAAGATTTCCCGGCCGGACTGCCCGAAAGAGAATTCCATCTTGTTGCGGTAAAAATACTGGCCGGGGGAGGGTAGAATCTCGTCAATCTCCAGGTAGCGATAGCTTGAGGGGAAATGTTGCTTGAAGATTTCAAAGAGGTAGTTTTCTTTCTGCCGCAGTTGTTCGGAGTAGCTTAAATCCTGAAAAGAACAGCCCCCGCAGCGGACAAAATGGGGACAGGGCGCCTGTTGTCTGCAGGGCCCCGGTTTGATGATTTCCAGCAGCCGGGCTTTGATGACCGACCGTCCGGAAGGCAGGTAAGAGATTTCAACCAGGTCGCCCGGGTAGGCTCCTGGCACCTCGAAAGTCTGACCCGGTCTGCGGGCCAGGCCTGCTCCTTCCGGAAGCTGGAGGCCGGCAATTTCTACCCGGGTATTCCTTTCCTGGAATTTATTGAACAGCCGGCGCACCAGCCTGACCGGCAGGCCGACCACGTTGTCGTAATCGCCTTCCAGTTTCTCCAGAAAAAGGTCTCTGACTTCCTGGATGGCGTAGGCTCCGGCCTTATCCTGGTAGATATTCCGGTCCAGGTAGGTTCCCATATCTTCCGGTGTCAGTTGTCTGAAAGTCACCCGGCTGGTCTCATAGCCGCTGAGCAGGCGGTCTTCCTGCCCGCTGTACAGAACGACTGCGGTGACAACCTCATGGGTCCGGCCGGAAAGCAACGCCAGCATCTGTTCGGCCTCCGGGCGGCTGGCCGGTTTCCCCAGTATCTGGCCATCTACGACCACCACAGTGTCGGCAGCGATCACCAGGGCTTCGGGATTCGGCTCAGCTACCGCCCTGGCCTTGGCCTCGGCCGCTTTCAGGGCAAAGACCACGGGGTCTTTCTCCTCTATCTGGCTTTCATCCAGGCCGCTGGGAATGACAGAAAAAGACTTGACGATTCTTTTAAGTAATTTAATTCTCCGCGGAGATGCGGAGGCCAGGATAACCTTCATTTCTTGTCAGAGGCTCCGGGCTTTACCAGGGGCAGACCCTGCCGGCAGAGAGGGCAGTCTTCGGGTTCATAGGCTGAGACTCTGAGGGCCAGCAGGCTCCTGACCGGTTTCCCTTCTATCAGCACCTGGCCGGCGCTCCGGTCAACCAGGCAGTAAACTCCGGCTACAGAAACCTGCAGCGATTTGAGGCATTCCCTCACTTCCTGGACCGAACCGCCGGTGGTCAGGATATCTTCAACGA
>CAZDZU010000121.1:2840-5784 GCA_964509995.1 uncultured Eubacteriales bacterium
GGAACCCGGCAGCCCGGCGAAACCGGAGCGGACGGTCATTTTTTCTTCAACTCTCTGTGAAAAGGCGAAAAGTTTATTAAGTTTCAGGGCGGTCAGAAAACCTATGGCGATTCCGCCGTAGGCCGGTGAAACCACGTAATCAAACTCCAGATTATTCTTCTTGATTTCTTCGACCAGCAGGTCGATTATTTTTTCCAGAACCGTCGGTCGCTCGATCAATTTGATCTTTTCAAAATAGACGTCGGAGTGTTTACCAGAGGTCAGCTTAAAATGGCCTTTGAGCAGAGCCCGGGATTCCTTGAATAAGTTTAGAATCAGTTCAGAACGGTTTTCAGACATGTCGTCCTCCGCTGATATTTTCTATTCGGATTTGATAGCAAAGTATAGCCCAAGCCGGGCTTAAAGAAAAGACGCTTTATTCCGAAAACGGCAATAGGGTATAATGAATCTAAAATTCGATACGTCCTTGGATGCGTGATGTTAAAGATCTTGATCTTATCTTCTGATGATGGGGTGGCGGCGGAGGTAGCTCAGGCTATGCCGCCTGGAGCTTGCCAGCTGACTCTGGCCGGGGCTAAAGGGGACCTTACCTCCCTTATCAACCAGGAAAAACCCCGGGTGATTCTGCTGGTCAGGGAAGGCCGGCTTTCTGAAGCTATTTCCCGGCTCAGGAAGATCAAAAGCCATGACCCCCTGATGGAAGTAATTGTCCTGGGGCAACCGGAAAGCGAATCAAGGGTTGCCGAAGTAATCAAAGCTGGCGCTCTTGATTATCTTGGACTACCGGTCAGCGCCGGAGCCCTGGCTGATAGTCTGAAGAAACTGGAAGAAAAAATTTCGATCCGGCGTGAGACCTACCAGCTGGAAAGAGAACTGGCTTCTAAGTATATCTTCGAGGGAATGGTCGGCCGCCATCCGGCCATGCTGGAACTCTTTGCCCTGGTGGAAAGACTGGCCAGGCACCCGATAACCGTGCTTATCACGGGCGAAACCGGTACCGGAAAAGAGCTGGTGGCTCGGGCTCTCCACCGTCTCAGTCCACGCCAGGACAAACCTCTGGTGGTCGTCGACTGTACCACGCTGCCGGAATCCCTGTTCGAGTCAGAAGTGTTCGGTTATGAGCGGGGAGCTTTTACCGGAGCCGACCGGGCCAAGGTCGGATTGTTAAAGGAAGCCGATGGCGGAACCATATTTTTTGATGAAATCAGCGAAATTCCCCTGAGCACTCAGGCCAAGCTGCTGAGGTTCCTTTCGGAACGAACCTTCAAGCCGCTCGGTAGTAACCGGCCGGTGAGGGTCGAGGTAAGGGTTATCTGCGCCACCAACCGTAACCTGAGGGAAGAAGTGAGAAAGGGCACCTTCCGGGAAGACCTGTACCACCGGATTAACGTGGCCGAAATCAACCTGCCACCGTTGAGAAAGAGAAAGGATGATATTCCCCTGCTCTGTCTTCATTTCATAGACCGCTACAACCAGCGGTTCGGGAAAGCAATCCGGGGCTTGTCCAACCGGGTAAAAAAGATTCTTTTTGAGTATGACTGGCCAGGAAATATCAGGGAACTGGAAAAGGTGATAGAACGCGGGGTGATGCTGACCACCGATAATTTTATTGACCTTCAGCACCTTCCGGAAAGAATGATCAGCCTGGTGGAGACGGAACTGGTTGAGGACAAAACCTATCCCTATGTTAATCTCACCCTTTCTGAGATTGAAAAGAAGCATCTGCTGGAGGTTCTGAGAGCCAATGAATTTAATAAACAGAAGGCAGCTAAGGCCCTGGGTCTTACCAGGCCGGCCCTGTACCGGAAACTCAAAAAGCACAACTTGAACCTCTGAAAAAGCTGCCTGTAAATCCTTTTTCCTGTGACCCTACTTAAATCAAAAAATCCGGCCCTGAGGCCTAAAGTTCCTGCCTCTGATTTTTGAGTCGTTCTCCTCTGGTCCTGCTGGAATGGATTTCTTTTTCGTTTCTCAACCTGGGGGAAGTTCTTCCTATTGAATTTATCTAACTATCTTATATCCAGCCAGCCGTCGTCCTCTGTGTAACAAAAGAGAACACCAGGTATCTTGATTGCTATCATATTGATATTCAAAAAGATAGCCCGGGATAGGGGATATTGCTGTAACATAAGCGGACAGTCGGCGAAAATCTCTCTTTTTATAAATTATTAAAAATCAACAGGATACCTGATTTCAGGCTGGCACATTTATTGCTTTATAAGAGGTTAGCATTTAGCGATGACAAGGCGTAAGGTTAACATGAAAAAAGGATTAGGAGAAAATCAGTGGCTTAAGTTGGCACTGTTCATTATCTGTTGTCTTGCCGCGGGGCTTGTTCCCTTGCTGCGGGCCGATACTTCAGCCCGGACCTCATTTTCCATAGAGCTTAAAGAATGGCTGGTGCTGGAAATAAAGTCCGGACTGGCTGTTTTTTCAGATACGGGAAATCTGCGGGCTCTGGGCCAGACAGAGATCATTTGCGGCCAGCCTCTTCAGGTCAGGGCGCTTCTTTCTGTTAATGAAGGCGATACTGTTGCCCTTAAAGGAATTATTTTTAAGGACGGGGAGAAGCAATCAGACCAGTCCGTCTTGATCTGGCAGGGTCAGGGTGATCTTCAGGGTCAGGGGCCGGTCCTGACCGGTCAGGAAAACGTATTTGCCCTCTGGCGGGGTAGCGGGATTAAAACCGGTAGCCTTGTCTTTCTGGATCCTGAAAATAATCGGGTAAATGGCTATAAAGCTCTGTTCACGCTGAGCTCGATATGAGAGATTTAAGAATTTAATAAAAAAAAGGAGTTTAATGACAGAAAAGGCATCCTGTTGACATAATTTGGCATCAAAATCCAGGCTACCGCGGGTATCAAGCCGGTCAGCCTTATCAATAATTCATTTATTATAAACAACTTACAGTGTTTGCCCATTTCGGTCGTAGGCAGATACATGG
>CAZDZU010000122.1:0-5757 GCA_964509995.1 uncultured Eubacteriales bacterium
ACGGTCCGGTCTGGCTGGCTGAGGGCGAGGTGGAACTCCGGTTTGGCCCGCTAACCCTTCTGGCCGACCGGCTTCAGGTCAACCACGAAAGCTACGAGGTGGTAGCGGAGGGCCGGGTCACTCTTCAGCTCCCGTCAGAAGTTGTGGCCTGCGACCGCCTGACCTATAACCTGCAAACCGGAGAGGGTAAACTCGAAGGAGTAAGAGCCATAACCCGACCCGGAATTTTTTTTGGAGCAAATACAATTGAGAAAAGAACGCCCGGACTGTACCGCCTGGACCGGGCCTGGTTTACCACCTGCACCCAGCCTGTTCCCCGCTGGCAATTCTCATTTTCCGAAGCCAGCCTGAAACCGGAAGAATATATCACCATGAAACAGGCTGTCTTCAGGATAAAAAATCTTCCCCTGCTCTATATTCCTTACCTGCGCTACCCTCTGAAAGAAAGAGCCACCGGTTTTCTTTTCCCGAGGGTGGGTTTTAACCGGGTAAAGGGGCTCAGCCTGAGCGAAAGCTTCTTCTGGGCGCTGGCGCCGAACATGGACCTTACCTTCAGCGCTGATTTTTATTCCCGTAAAGGAATCGGGGCCGGACTTGAATACCGGTATCTCCTGCCCGGGGGAACCAGGGGAGAAGCCAGCGGCTACCTGTTTTTTCCGCGGCGGGAAGAAGGAGGAGAGCGCCCCCGGCCAGCCTATATCCTGCGTTTGAATCATTCCCAGGTGCTTCCACTGGGATTTCAGCTGACCGGACAAGCTGATTATTCGAGCTCCTTTAATTTTCTCCGAGAGTTTGAGAATAACTTTAACCTGGCTACCGTCAGTAATCGCTCCTTTCAGTTGAGCCTGAGCCGGAGCTGGTCTTACTTCAACTTTAACCTGCGCACCGCCAGGTTCGAGAGTTATTACCCGCAGAGCGGACAGAGTGTCATTACCTCCTATTTCCCCCAGGCCAGCTTCAATCTGCTGAAATACCGGATGTGGCGTTCTGTTTACCTGTCCTTTGAATCAGGACTGAGCAACCTCAACTACAGCTGGAAAACCGAGTCCACTGAAAACAGCTACGAACTCGGCCAGGCTTACTTCCGGCCGCTTCTCTCGCTCCCCCTTACTCCGGCTGATTGGTTGAACTTGACCTTCAACGCTGGCGGGAACTTTACATACTATTTCCAGAGCTACGAACCCGGAACCAGGATTCGCGGGTCCACGCCTTTGCTGACCTCTCAGGCCAGGATGGCTTTAAGCCTGGAAGGCCCGGTCATTTACCGTGTTTTTCTCAGGCGGGGACAGCCCTTTATGAAACATTTACTGGTCCCTTTTGTGTCTTACACCTACGATACCCCATTAGCTCAGGAGACAGAAGATAGAATAATAGCTCCCTTTGGCTTTTTCAGGGATAACAACCTGAAACTTGGACTGGTCCAGCACTTTCTGCTGAAGACAGACAGCTCGCCCCGGGAAATACTGACCCTCGGGCTGTCCACCACTGCTTACTTTGACCCGGAACACAGCCCTGGGCGGTACTATTATCCGCTAAATCCAGGGCGGCATTTTTCTCCCCTTAACGCCTTCCTGCGGTACTACCCCGCGGGTAGGTTCAGCCTGGATGTCTCGGCCGATTTCAACCCTTACGAAAAAAATTTCCTGAGCTCCCGGTTGAGTGCCAATCTCGGTAAACCTGATGACGGGTTTTTCTTCAGTCTCAACTGGTCCAGAAATTATCAGGTTCTCGGCCCCGACATTTTCTTCCGCAGCCATCAGGCCGGCTGTCAGGCTGGCTGGCGCTGGCCGGAAAAGCTGGACCTGAAAACACAGCTGGAATTTGACCTGCAGAACCGGAAGATTCTCTACACCGCCCTGGCCGGCCTGTATCATTACCAGTGCCTTGATTTCAGTTTTGACCTCCGGCTTTTCTATTACCGCAGTCAGCCCGAAGTTCAGTTCCGGTTTTCAATCGGACTGGGAAACATCAGCCGGACTTCGGACCTGCTGGGCGCTCTCGGGTTTTGAGCCAGTCCAGACCGAAAGCCCCGACCGGCAGCGGTCAATTTATGTTCAGATGAAGAAGCCGTTATTGACACCATGGATAAAAACGACTATAAGCTATATTTTAGAAAGTGGTTGATTATCATAAGAGGATATAAAGATGAGAGTTCTGATTACGGGCGTCAGCGGTTTTATCGGCAGCCATCTGGCTGAGTATCTAATCCAGACCCTGCCCCAGGTCGAAATTTTCGGGCTGGTGCGGCCACGCTCCTGCCTGTGCAACCTGACCAGAGCTATCGACCGGCTGAAGTTGCTGGAAGGAGACCTCCGGGACCAGAGTTCGGCGCTGAAAGTCCTGGCCGAGGTGAGGCCCGACCGAATTTTTCACCTGGCCGGCCAGTCATCGGCTGAGCTTTCTTTCCAGGCGCCCGGAGAAACCTTCTCCGCCAACACCCTGGGCACGGTTCACCTGCTGGAAGCCCTGCTGCAACGTCATCAGAACCCCGTCATTGTGCTGGCTTCCTCAGCTGAGATTTACGGCCTGACCTACACAGACGAACTGCCGATTAAAGAATCCGCCTCTTTCCGGCCGCTCAATCCTTTCGGAGTCAGCAAGGCTGCCCAGGACCTGCTGGGGTTTCAGTATCATAAAAGCCACCGGCTGAACGTAATCAGAGCCAGGATTTTTAACACCATCGGGCCGCGACAGCCGGAGTACTATGAGGTTTCGCAGCTGGCCCGGCAGATCGTTGAGATTGAAAAGAAGAAAAGAGAACCTGTTTTGAAAACAGGCAACCTCGAAAACAAAAAAGACTATACCGACATCAGAGACGTGGTCCGGGCCCTCTGGTTGATCTCGGAAAAGAGCGAGCCCGGAGAGGTTTTTAATGTCGGCTCCGGCCAGGCCTGGTCAGGAAATGAAATCCTGAAACTCATGCTGGGGATGACCAGAGCCAAGCTGGTGCTGGAAACAGACGACAAGAAAAACCAGCCACCCATCCTGCTGGCTGACATTACCCGGCTGGTCAAGCAAACCGGCTGGAAACCGCAGATTAACCTTAAACAATCGATTCTGGACCTTATAAATTACTGGAGAGATCAGGTCTGACCCGGACTGGCGGCTTTATCTTCCGGTCTTGATGTTAAGTTCCAGCTGACTTTCCTGGACCAGTTTTCGCTCTTCTTCTATGGCTTTCAGGATATCCTGGGTAACATCTCCGGTTGGATAGCTGCCGTCAAAGCAGGCCGCGCAAAAACTCCGGAGTTCCGGATTTTCCATACGGACAGCCTTTTTGAGGTTTTTCAGTGTCTGGTAGATGACCCAGTCGGCACCAATGCGCCGGGCTACGAGTTCTTCATCAGCATCCCTGGCCACAAACTCAGTCTTGGTCTGCATGTCGATACCATAGACGCAGGGGTAACGCAGCGGCGGCGAGTAAGAGGCAAAATAGACTTTCTCCGCACCGCACTCCCTGACCATCTCCACAATCGCCCTTGAAGTATTGCCGCGGACTATGCTGTCGTCAACCAGCAGGACTTTTTTGCCGGCGATTTCCGAGCAGATCGGGTTGAGTTTCTGCCTGACCGAACTCTGCCTCTTGATTTCGGCCGGCATGATGAAGGTGCGTCCGATGTACCGGTTTTTGACCAGGGCTTCCCGGTATTTCAATTTCAGACGACGGGCAATCTCAATGGCCGCATCCCGGGCAGAGTCCGGGACAGGCACCACCACGTCGATTTCCAGGTTTCTCTTCTTAATTTCGGCAGCCAGCAGGCGACCCAGGTTCACCCGGCTCTTGTAGACATTCACTCCGCCGATGACCGAATCGGGGCGGGCAAAATAAACCCATTCAAAAAGGCAGGGGGTGTGCTTCTTGTGGATTATCTTCTGGCGATGAAGCTTCCGGTTGCGGTCCAGGAAAACCGCTTCTCCAGCCTGGATATGTTCGATGTCATCAAAGTTCATCAGGTTCAGGCTGACTGTCTCGGAAGCGAAGGCATAGGAAGGCAGGAGACCGTCTTTGCGCCGGCCGAAGCTCAGAGGCTTGATTCCATGAGGGTCGCGGAAGGCCACCAGCCCCTGTTCGGCAATGTAAGCCACCACCGAATAACTGCCTCTTACCCGCCGGTAGACTCCGGCCACCGCCTTAAAAATATTTTCCGGGCAGAGCTGCTTGACTCTCTGTTCTTCCAGCTCCTGAGCAAAAACATTAAGGATAACCTCGGCGTCGCAATCTGAGTTCAGCAGCCGCTGGTTTTTTTCGAACAACTCCTTCTTCAGCTGCCGGTAATTGACCACGTTCCCGTTGTGTGCCAGGATGATGCCAAAGGGAGTGTTGACCATAAAAGGCTGGGCATCTTCATAGCCACCGCCACCAATGGTGGGATAGCGGGTATGGCCGATACCCACATTGCCCTTGAGCTGGGCAGCTTCCTGTGGCCCGAAAATATCGAGCACCAGACCGTTGCCCTTTTTTTCGTGAAACTTGCCGTCATAGGTTATGATGCCGGCGGCATCCTGTCCCCGGTGCTGTATGGACAGCAATCCCTGATAGAGATCGTGAAATACTTCCCGGTTAGACCAGATGCCGATTACACCGCACATTAGCTGTTTTCCTTAATTATCAGGGCATATTATAGCAAATAGAACAGATAGTGTTAATTGAGCCAGCAAAGATTATGGCGGGGCAACCGGGCCTGGCTTCAGGTTAAAGTCACATCCTTTTGGCTGCCCGTAAACTTAACCAAATCTTAACCATTCCTTCCCGTTATCTTTACAGACAGGTTATATCCTTTTTCCTCGATGACCGTGGCTTTCAAAGCGCCAGAAAGCCCGTAGAAAAATGAATTTAAGGAGGAAAGATGACCAAGAACGAAAAGCTTAAGAAGGCGTTTTTGCCTGTTCTGCTGACAACGATTCTGGCTGGCCTGTTTTTATGTCCGGCACCGGCTGCGGCTCAGCAGAAGATTTCAGGCACCGTATTTTTTGACTACACCTTTTATCTATCTAACCAGGGTCCGATAACCACCCCGCCGCCCGATAATCCGAATTTCAAGACTAACTTCATGCAGTTCCGCCGGGTCTACTTCCGTTATGACAACAAGATTAACGATCGCATCAGTTTCCGCCTGACCTTTGACGGCGATACGGTTAAGGCCGTCGATGCCTCGGGCAAAGCTGATGACAGGTTTCGCCCTTACCTGAAGCATATGTACCTGCAGATCAACAACCTGATTCCCGATTCTGATATCAAGATTGGCATGGCTGATACCATAACCTTCAAACTGGCTGAAGACCGCTGGGGCTACCGCAGCGTGGCCAAGACCCTACTCGACGGTTACAAAGACATTACCGGAAAAGATATTGACGCCACCAGCGCCGATTTAGGAATTAACCTCAGTGGAAAAATTATCCGTCAGGTCAAATACGGAATCATGCTCTCCAGCGGAGAGGGCTATTCCAAACCCGAAAAGGATAAACACAAAAAGCTCAGTTCTTATCTGCAGCTGATCCCGGTTCCGGGCCTGTCTCTGGTTGGTTATGTCGATTATGAGAAACAGGATGTGGGGAAAAACGCCTATACTTACAAAGGAGACCTCTATGTTGAATTCATCCCCAATCTGACCCTTGGAGCAGAGTATTTTATCTATCGCAATGACAAGAATCTGCTTGACGGAGAACGCTATGACCGTTCGGGGTTTTCGGTCTTCGGCCGTTACAATCTCATCCCGGAGAAGTTGAACCTCTTCGCCAGATTTGACCGCTATGAGC
>CAZDZU010000123.1:0-5704 GCA_964509995.1 uncultured Eubacteriales bacterium
TATCGAGGCCGACCCGGAAAACCCGATGGGTTATGCCTATGCGGCCAACTACTATGAGCACCTGCCGGTTTCCGAGCAGAACCTGGAAGGGGCTATAGAGAATTTTGACAAGGCCAATATGTTCTGGGAGAAAAGAATCGCCCTCGACCCGGAAAATCCGCAGGCCTGGCTGGCCAAGGGTGTCAATCGCTGGAGCCGGGCTTATCGTTTTCAGATTGTGTCCGAGGGGGAAAGACTGGGCATCGCCCGCGATGCTCTTCAGGCCATCGAAAAAGCCAGGGACCTTAACCCCAACTATCCCGAGCCCTACAGCTGGCTGAGCGTTCTCTATCAGTCAGTCCTGGCCAAGCTCGAGCCGGACAAGGCTGCCAGGTATACTGCTGAAGGCCAGAAGAACATCGAGAAGTTCCAGGAGTTGAGAAAGAGAGCAGCCGAGAAAAAGAAACTTGAGGAAGAACTCAAGGGAGTTAAATAATAGTCTTAATTTCAGGGGGGCAGACCGGCGTAACCGTCTGCCCCTTTTTTATTCTGCCTAGATGTTCATTCCGCTTAAAGACGAAAATCCCACTTTAAGATTCCCTGTAATCACCGTCTTACTGATCGCGGTCAACTGCCTGGTATTTCTTTATCAGGTTTTTTCTCCTCATGGCCTTGAGTACCATGTGCTGAAGTTTGGCATCATACCCTATGAAATTACCCACTGGCAGAGTGCGGCGGTGGTGCCCAGGGTGTTCTGGCCGCTGAGCCTGATCACCGGAATGTTTCTCCACGGCAGCCTGCTGCACCTCATCGGAAATATGCTCTATCTCTGGATATTCGGCAACAACGTCGAGGATTTTCTGGGCTCTTTCAAATTCACTCTCTTCTATCTGGCCTGTGGAGTAACGGCTTCCCTGCTGCAGGTAGCTGTCTATCCGAATTCAAAAGTTCCGATGATCGGAGCCAGCGGGGCCATAGCCGGGCTGCTCGGAGCCTACCTAGTTCTTTTCCCCTCGGCCCGGGTAAAGACCCTGGTTTTCCTGTTTTTTTACATAACCATAATTTATGTTCCGGCCTGGGTGCTGCTCGGTCTGTGGTTTGTACTCCAGGTGTCCAACTTGGGGCTGGGGGGAGGAGTGGCCTGGTTTGCCCATATCGGTGGTTTCCTGGCCGGACTGTCCATGGTGCTGCCGGCCGCCCGCCGGCGGCGGAAATTCTACTATGTTTAATGAAAACTTGAATTTACGGGGCAAAAAGGCTACAATTAATAACCCTGGCTGGTTGACAATTTAAGCGTTATTTAGTATCTTTATTCATCAAATTAGCCATATTTTTTCATAAGGCAAGGTTGGAAAATGAAGACTTATCATCCAAAAAAGGAAGAAGTTCAACAGAAGTGGTGGCTGATAAACGCCGATGGCCAGATCCTGGGCCGCCTGGCGACCGAAATTGCCGTTCTGTTGAGAGGAAAGAATAAGCCGCAATTTGCTCCCAGCGCCGATGTCGGCGATTTTGTGGTCGTGGTTAACGCCGAGAAAATCAGGGTTACGGGGAATAAGCTGGAAGATAAGATGTACTATCATCATTCTCAGTATCCGGGCGGTATCAAGGAAAAAAAGCTCAAAGAAATGCTGGAGACCAAGCCGGAAGAAGTAATCCGGAAAGCCGTCTGGGGTATGATCCCCAAAAATAAACTGGGCCGGACCATTATAAAAAAACTTAAGGTCTATCGCGGTCCCGAACATCCCCATCAGGCCCAGAATCCTGAGGAATATAAGTTTTAGGAGGCACCTTGAGTCTGATTCAGTATTACGGAACAGGCAAAAGAAAGAACGCCATTGCCCGGGTCTTTTTGAGGTCGGGCAAGGGCGATATCACACTGGTGGTCAATAAAAAGCTTCGCCCCTTTGAGGAGTATTTCAAGCTGGAATCACTGCGTTACACCATCCGCCAGCCGTTGATGGTTACCGAGACTGAAAACAAATTTGACATTTTTATGAGAGTCGAGGGCGGCGGGCTCCGGGGGCAGGCAGAGGCAGTCCGGCTGGGCATTGCCCGGGCTCTGGTTGAATTTAACCGGGAATTGAGGTCGGTTCTCCGGAATGCCAGCCTGTTGACCAGAGATTCCAGGATCAAGGAACGGAAAAAATACGGCCTGCTGGCTGCCAGAAAGGCACCGCAGTATCATAAGAGATAAAGTCCGGGAAAGGGAGGAAGTCCTTTGGTTTCAGTAACAATGAAAGAGCTGTTGGAAGCTGGCGTTCACTTCGGTCATCAAACCAGACGCTGGAATCCGAAGATGAAAGAATTCATCTTCGGTCAGAGAAACGGGATTTACATCATCGACCTGCAGAAGACCATAAAGAGCTTTAAGGAAGCCCTGCAGTTCATTAAAAGCGTAGCCGAGAGCGACCGGCAGATTCTTTTTATCGGCACCAAAAAACAGGCCCAGGATATCATCCGGGATTACGCTCTGAAATGCGAATCGAGCTACGTCAACCAGCGCTGGCTGGGCGGTCTGCTGACCAATTTCAAGGTCATCCGGAACAGCGTGGAGAAGCTGGTGGAAATGGAAGAAATGAGGGAGGATGGCCGCTGGGATCTTCTCCCCAAAAAAGAACAGTCCCGCAAAGAAAAAGTTTACCGTAAGCTGCAGAAAAACCTGGGTGGATTAAAAACCATGTCTGAACTACCCGGCGCTGTTTTTATCATCGATTCTTCCAAGGAAGAGATTGCCATCGCCGAGGCCAGAAAGATGAGAATCCCCATCGTGGCCGTGGTCGATACCAACGGCGACCCGGAAGGCATCGATTACCCCATCCCGGGCAACGATGACGCGGTTCGGGCCATAGAGCTTTTTGCCTCCAAGATAGCGGAGGCTATAATTGAAGGCAAAAAAGCCAGGCTGGCCCAGGGTATGATGGAAGAAAAGAGCGAGGCAGCTCCGGCCGAAACTCAGCCGGCCACCACTGAAACCAGGACCGAACCCGAAAACAAAAACGAATAATCGCCCGGAAAAGGAGATAGATATGGCAGAAATCAAAGCTGAACTGGTAAAAACTCTGAGGGATAGAACCGGAATCGGGATGATGGAATGCAAGGAAGCTCTTCAGGAGGCAGGTGGTGATATAGACAAGGCCATAGAGATCCTGCGTAAGAAGGGTCATGCCCGGGCTCAGGATAAAGCCGACCGGACAGCAGCTGACGGAGCTGTGGGGGCTTATGTTCATGCCACCAATCGTCTTGGAGTCCTGATTGAGGTCAACTGCGAGACTGACTTCGTGGCCAGAAATGAAGAATTCAAGGAACTGGTCAAGAACCTGGCTATGCAGGTGGCCGCCTCCAATCCTCAGTATATCTCACCGGAAGATGTACCGGCCGAAGTCATAGAAAGAGAAAAAGAGATAATCCGGGCTCAGATTCAGGACGCCAAGAAGCCGCCCCAGATTATTGAGAAGATAATCGAGGGAAAGCTGGGCAAATTTTTTGAGGAAGTTTGCCTGCTTGACCAACCATATATCAGGGATGATAAAATAAAGGTCAGAGATCTGGTTAGCAGCCACATCTCCAAATTTGGCGAGAATATAAAAGTCAGACGCTTTGTCCGTTTTGAAATCGGCAAATATTAGAGAGCGATAAAAAGAATGGACGAGGGCAGGCCGGCTTACAGGAGAGTGCTGCTGAAGCTATCCGGCGAAGCGCTGCTTGGAGAGCTGCCCTACGGCATCGACTTTAAGAGAACCCTGGCCATCGCCCGGGAAATCAAACAAGTTCACGAGCTGGGGGTGGATATTGCCATCATGGTCGGCGGCGGCAATATCTTCCGCGGGTCAAGGGGAGTAGCCGACGGAATGGACCGGGTGGCCGCTGACCATATCGGATTGCTGAGCACGGTCATCAACGGACTGGCCCTGCAGGATGCCCTGGAAAAAGAAGCTATCAATACCCGCCTGATTTCAGCCATTGAAATCAGAGCTGTGGCCGAGCCCTTCATCCGGCGTCGGGTTCTCCGGCACCTGGAAAAACGCCGGGTGGTTATATTCACTGCCGGTCTGGGCAGTCCGTATTTCACCACTGACACCGCAGCTGTTCTCAGAGCCCTGGAAATCAAGGCTGAAGTCATCCTGAAAGCCACCAAAGTGGATGGTGTCTACAGCGCCGACCCGATGCTTGAGGCCGGGGCCACCAAATTTGATAACATCAAGTTTCTGGAAGTGATTCAGCAGGAACTTAAAGTGATGGACAGCACGGCCATCACCCTCTGCAAGGACAACAACCTGCCGATAATCGTCTTTAACCTGAATGTCCCCGGGAACATCAGGAAGGCCGTCCTGGGCGAGAAAGTCGGAACCAGGGTATCCTGAAACCAGTTCAAGTCTCAATCAAGGAGGAGCCTCATGGTGAAAGATGTCCTGAAAGAACTGGAAAAGAAGATGAAAACGTCCCTGGAACATTTCCGGAAGGAAATCAGCAAACTCCGCACCGGCCGGGCTAACATCAGCATCTTCGAGGACATAAAGGTCATGTATTATGGAACGCCAACCCCGGTCAACCAGGTGGCCACAATTGGAGTGCCAGACCCAACTTTGATCACCGTTCAGCCCTGGGACCCAACCTTAATGGAAGCCGTGGAGAAGGCCATTCGCTCTTCTGATTTCGGCTTCAACCCCATTAACGACGGTCGGGTGATAAAAGTTCCTGTACCGCCACTGGATGAAGAGAGAAGAAAAGAACTGGCCAAAAAAGTCAGCAAGATGCTGGAAGAGGAAAAAACCGCCCTCAGAAATATGCGCCGCGAAAGCAAGGAATACATCGAGAAACTGGAAAAAGACAAGAAGATAACAGAGGACGACAAATTTCAGGGGCTGGAGAAACTTCAGGAACTGCTCGACCAGTACATCAAGCAGGCCGAGGAAGTGGCTGCGGCCAAAGAAAAAGAAATAATGCAGGCCTGAGCTTCCATGGCCTGAGTCCCATTTTCCAGAAAGGCCGAATGGCCGGCGTAATATTCTGTTGCCCGCCCAGTTTGAATTCCATCTGATTTATTAATTGGCCACTGTCTTTTCAGCCCGGCTTGCGGGCAAACCAGTTGTCAAGAGTTCCGAATCTGGTTCTGAGGGCTACCCCCCAGCCGATCAGGCTGACCACCAGAGAGAAGATAAGTCCAATCACCGGGATAAGACCCAGGAAAGTCACAATGACCAGTCCTATGACCGCGATCCAGATGATGTGGGGCATTTTCTTTACTCCCAGTGCTTTCAGGAAAGACTCGCCGAAGAAACAGGAGAAAGCGGTGCCTCCAAAAACTTTTAAGATGATCCCGGCGAAAAGAAACATGAAAAGAAGCGGAATGCCAATAATCAGGAAAACCAGCAGTGAGGAAAGAATAATCAGGCCGGCATAGATTATCATCGCCAGGAACCCGGTTCCCAGAACTGGCCAGAAATCGGTGCGAATCTTTTCAGCCGCGAAATAAACCTGCCGGGGAAATACTCCAGCCACAAAAATGGTCAGCAGAATCCCGAAAAACAGAGAAATCAATTTCAGAGCCAGGAAAAAAGCTCCCAGCGGGAAGAATATACCCCTGCGGAAGATTTCCGAGGCAAATTTCTCCCCGGTTGGAATAAACACGGTATCCTGGCCGATCGTACAACCGGGTTCTTTTTCCAGGGTTCCGCCCATGACCACCAGGTCTTCCTTAATGGTGGCTGTAGATTTAATGGTC
>CAZDZU010000124.1:0-5677 GCA_964509995.1 uncultured Eubacteriales bacterium
CATCGGATAACCGCTGATGTCCCACCAGCGGCCATCGGGAGTCTGTATTTCTCGCCTTTCGGGCTCGCCAGTCTCCCGGGTCACGGCCACCGGACAGCCATCGCAAGGGCTGGTCCGATGATGGTACAGTTCGTAGCACTTCCGCCCGACTAAATCCTCAGGTCTCATTCCAAATGATTCGGCCGCTGCCCGGTTGGACCAGATGATCGTATGGTCAGGGGCCTGATAGAGAACAAGTTCAGAGATGGTGGCGAAGATGGTCGATTTTTCGCGCTCGCTCCGGACGACTGCTTCCTCGGCTTTTTTCTTCTCGGTTATGTCCAGGATAAAGCCCTCCAGGCAGACCAGGTTTCCGGCCCGGTCGAAAACTCCGGAGCCCCGTTCCCAGACCCATTTCTTTCTTCCCTCGGCCGTTCTGATCTGATATTCATCTTCGAACACTTCTCTCCGGGCCAGGGTGCGCTGCCACTTCTTCCACAGATACTCTCTGTGCTCCGGAACAATCAGCTGGTTGAAGGAAACCTTCCTGTTGTTAATCAGGTCCTCGGGTTCATAACCCGTGATCTCCTTGCAGGTACCGGCTATGTATTCCATCGTCCAGTTGCGGTCGTTCTGGCAGCGGTAAACCATTCCCGGCAGGCTGGTGATCGGGTTTTCCAGGAAACGGTTTTTCTCCCGGAGCTCTTCCCGGGCTTTAATAATCTGGTTGGTAGCTTCTCTCTCGGCCGTCTGATCTCTGAAAACCAGAATCACTCCAATATTTTCTCCTTCAGAATCAATGATGGGGGCCCCGCTGTCAGCTACAGGGATTTCCCGGCCGTCCCGTGACACCAGGAGGCTGTGATTGGCCAGGCCAATCGTAATCCCTTCTCTCAGGACCCGTTCCACCGGGTTTTCGGCCGGTTCCCGGGTGAACTCATTTATAATGTTGAAGACTTCCTGGACCGGTCGGCCCCTGGCTTCACTCTCTTTCCAGCCGGTGAGTTTTTCCGCTATCGGGTTAATCATCAGGATATTTCCTTTAGAATCCGTAGAGATAACGCCGTCTCCGATGCTGTATAGCGCGGCCCGGATTTCAGCTTCCCTGGCCAGAAGCTCTTTGATCAGTTCCACCCGCTCGGTGATATCGACCAGAGTGCCGATGATGGCTTTCCGGCCCCGGTAGACTATGGTGCTGCCGTGGGCTTCACAATAAAAGAAGGACCCATCCTTGCGTTGCCCCCGGAATTCAAAACGGATGGAGGTTACTTCGCCGCTCAAACGGCGTCGGTTGTATTCCTGGACTGCCGGCCTATCTTCGGGATGGGTCAGGTCAAGGTTGCCCATTTTCCCGATAAGTTCCCCCGGTTTGTAGCCGAACATTTCGGCCAGAGCTCTGTTGACGTACTTAAAAACACCGTCCTGAACCAGGTAGACCCCGGCTATGGCCGATTCGCTCAATGCCTGGAACATCTGCTCGGTTTCCCGGACTCTGGCTTCAGCCTCGTACAGGCGCTGGAAATTAGCCTTTTCCCGTCGCTGCCAGAAAAGTTCGGTCAGGATTAGCTGGATGATCACCAGAGAAATCATAAACAGGATGATGATGGTTGACCGCTGGTACCAGCTGGCCAGGGCCTCAGCCTTATCAATTTTAGAGACGATTGACCAGCAGGTGTTGGGGACCGGGGTCAGGTAGGCCATTACCTCCCGGTCCCGGTAATCTCTCCCTTCAAAATCTCCGTATTCACCCAGGGCAGCCCGAACCGCCGGAATTTCCTTCCTGGTGAGTGCGAACCTCAGTTTTAAGGCAGTGCCGCGGCTGTGCCTGAGTTCATTTAGAAACAGAACTTCTTCGCCCTCTCTTTTTACCAGTGCAGTTTCGGCTGTTTCCGAGGCAAAAGGCCAGGTCTGGATGAAAGGAAAAAGAAAGTCGCTGGCGTCAATGGTCAGGACCAGGTAGGCCCCGACCTTTTTTTCCGAGTCGGAGGGATGAATAACGGGGGCTGAAAAGTCAATGTGAATTATTCCTTCAGCCGGGTGGAGGTGGAGTTCCGAGTTGACCACTGTTCCGTATCTTTCAGCCCGGGCAAGGTCTTCCAGGAGAACTTCCGTCAGATAGGAAGGAGGCTCGGCCCCATGGGTGAGGACCGGTTTTTTTTCGGCATTAAGAATCATTATTCTCTTATATCCGTAGGTCCTGGCGGCCAGTTCCAACCGGGTCCTTATCCTCTCGGTTTTTTCCTGGTTTGGTTTCTCGATGAACTCAAGCAGGCCAATGGCAAAGAAGGGGCTCTCGGTCATAATCCTGGTATCGCCTTTTCTCTCATCCAGCCATTGCCTGATCTGCCGGGCCTTCAGCTCGGCTATGGAGGAGAGCTGTTGATAGGTTATCTTCTTTACTTCCTTCTCCTCATTGCTGTGCAACTTGAGTCCGACGGTGATGATGATGGCAATCAGAAACAATGAGGTAATATAGAGAGGACTTTTCAATCTGTTTTGCCATTTTGGCCAGAGGACTCGAAAGCTTCTCATGACGGCCTCACTTAGAATCGTTATAGGCCAGGGACTCAAGCCCCTGAGCCTGGCGTTTTAGTGTCTTATTAATCATCGCTTTTTATCTTTTTTTGTCAAAGCTCTCTGGCGGCCATCATAACCCGGTTGCGTCCTTCCTTTTTAGCCCGGAGCAAAGCCAGGTCGGCCGCCTGGATGATTTCAGGCCATCTGTCTCCCCCTTCCGGGAAGGAGGCGACTCCAGCTGAAATGGTTACCCCCTGAATAGCCGTTCCGCCATAAATCAGCTCCAGGCGGCGCACCGACTCAAGCATCAATTCGGCTCTGGTCTGGGCTTTCTCTGGTGAAAGGCCTGGCATGATGACTGTAAATTCTTCCCCCCCATAGCGGCAGACTATATCGTCAGACCTGACTGACCTCTGCAGTGTTCTGGCTATCATCTGGAGGACATAATCACCGGCTTCGTGGCCGTAGAAATCGTTTATCTTCTTGAAATGGTCCAGGTCGGCCATAATCACCGCAACCGGAAGCCCTGCCCGCCGGGCCCTGGTCAGCTCTCTTTCAAGAGTCTCCTCCAGATAACGCCGGTTATAAAGCCCGGTCAGGGGGTCGCGGATGGATTGTTCCTTCAGGGATTGTCTGAGCTGAATGTTGGCCAGGGACATGGCAATTCTCTGGGAGAAACCCGAAAGTAAATCTTTTTTCTGGTCGGTCATTTCCGGATAATAGATATCCCGGCGGCCGGTTTCTTTTATTGAACAGCAGAAGAACACAAGGAGCCCGAAAGTCTCTCCTGCAGTTGACAGGGGAAGACAGGCCATAGACTGATTCGATGGTCTGGAGTCTTTGAGGTGGGGACAGAGCAGGTCTTTTTCCGGGTCCTCAAAGAAGTTGGGCATTGATTTTCTGAGAGCCCAGCAGTCATCCACATCCAGGAGATCTGGAAGCCGGGAGGGCAATTTCCAGGAGTTCATCAGCTGGAGAAACCTTTCGCTGCCTCTTCTCAGATAGAGAGCCCAGCCATCTTCTGGAAAGAGTTTAAGAGAATATTTTTTTATAATCTCGATGGCTTCTTCTTCCGTTCCAGCTATCTGAAAAAGATCTCCCATTTCTACCAGCTGGCGGTTCTGTTCGTTTCTTTTTTCCAGCTCGGAGATAACCCTCTCCAGTTCCTGTTTGGCTTCGGCCAGGGCCAGCTCCTGTTTTTTCCTTTCGGTGATCTCGGTCATTACGGCCAGTGTGGACTTAAAGTTTCCCTGCTGGTCGAATTCAGGAGCGGCGTTGACGATAACCGTTTTCTTGCTTCCGTCGTCGAGGGTAAGTTCAAGGTCATAGACGTCGCGCAGCCCCTGTTTACGGCGCAGGGTCTGGCGGCTGATCAATTCAAACTGCTCGGGGCCGGTGAATTCCCTCAGGTTACGTCCTTCAAGCTTTCCCTCGAAATCATTGAGAATGCGCCGGGCCGCCTGGTTGGCAAAAAGTATAGTTTCAGTCGCGTCGACAATGACCACCCCTTCTCCCAGACTTTCGACCATGTTACGGAACAGAGCCTCGCTTTCCATCAATTTCTGAGCGAGGTCTTCCTTCTGGGCAATCTGCTCTTTAAGCTCCCGGGTTCTTTCTTCAACCCTGGTCTCCAGTGTTTCTCTGGCTTCCCGGAGCTCAGACAGTGAGGCTTCCAGTTCATCCAGCATGGTATTGAAACTCCGGGCCAGAACTCCGACTTCGTCCCTGGTCCGGACGTAGGCTCTTCGGGAATAATCGCCTCCGGCAATCTCCCGGGCCGTCCTGGCCATATGGCGCAGCGGTCGGCTTACCAGGCGGCTTATGAAATAAATTATGATCAGACCGATAAGAAAAACTGCGGCGGCTGGTGAACCGACAGCTCTTTTGATATGAGCCAGGTGATGGTTCAAATCCCTCAAAGATAATCCTATGGCTACTGAACCAAGAGCTTTGTTTTCAAGGGTTATAGCCTGATTCTGGTTGAGGTGCTGGCCGGACGGGAGCAACCCGTTATGTCTGACATCCTCTGCCTTCAGATCCAGTTCTGGATATCTCTGATATCTGGAGATTTCCTTTTCCTCTTTATCCAGAACCAGGATGTAATCAACCACCGGACTCTGAGCCAATCCGGCAAAAATTTCATCCATAGCCTGCCGGTCGTCAAAAACCAGGGCCGGGGCCAGGCTGTAGGCGGCAATCAGGGCAATAGAACGGGCTTTGTCTTCGAGAGCTCTGAGTGCCTGCTGACGATACCAGTAGGGAGTGACGGTCAGAAGCAGGGCGATGATCAGGCTCAGGAAGGGCAGAGAGATCAGCATGAATTTAAAAACGATTCTATTGCTCAGGGAAGAGAAAAGGGTCAACAGTTTCGGCCTGTTTTTTTCAATCATGTCCTTTTCTGACAGTGGCCAGTCTCAGGAATTGCGAGGAAAAATTGAGTCCCTGGGCTCTGGCTGCCTCCAGGTTGATTACGACCTGAAATTTTTCTCCGGTCCAGATAAGCCCGAGGGCCGCTCCGGCCTCCACGTATTCCGGGACGGCGGTGGCGGTCCCGACCCTGAGTTTTTCGCAGGCCTTGAAAATGTAAGGGAGCAATTTAGGCTTTTTTGACAGTTCCAGCGGAGTCAGATAGAGGAACCTGACCTTCATTTCCCGGAGGGAGTCTTCCAGGGGTTGTGGTGATTCAAGGTCGACGGGTTTTAAAAGAAAACCGGGAAGTTCTGCCCGGTTGTCTTCTGGTAACGAAGGGGATGGAAGACTGATCCAGTCTTCCATAGTCCAGACGGATATGGGATTTGAGGACTGGAAGAGAATGCCGACCACCAGAGTATCTCTGGCTTCAATCTTCCAGTTCCGCTCAAAGGCCAGGATTTTTTTCAGGAGTTCCAGTTCCCTGGCCGGGTTCAGGTGATATCCTGTCTGAGAAACTTGAGGAAGTCCCTGGGGCCTGACCGGGGGATGAGCAGCAGCGCTGAGTGTTAAAAGGGTGAGTCCCAGGATAAAAAAAAATGCTAATTGCCGGCGACCGGGCGTCCTCATTATTTTCGGCTTCAAGTTAACACTCTGTCAGAAACATGTCAAGAAAGACAGGCCTTCAGTTCGGTGGTTGAGGCCGGGGCCAGGGTATGATCTACCGGGAGACGGTCTTTCTTCTAAATCCGGGGCCTGGTCAGGGCAGCCG